>NZ_PSVQ01000001.1:124935-350163 GCF_002932395.1 Rathayibacter sp. AY1D9 | reverse complement strand
CCGTCTCGAACAGCCCGATCGGGTTGTTCTCGGCGAGACCGGTGACGGCGAGGGCGGGAGTGACCCCGACCGTGATCAGCAGGCCCCCGAGCGCGGCCGCACGACGGATCCAGACTCGTCGCCTACTCTCGTAGCCATGTCTGCGCAAGGAACCGCCCGCGGCGGCGTGCTCGCCCGGGTCCTCGGGATCGTCGGAGCCAGCCTCGCCGGGGGCCTGCTGATCACGGTCGGGGTCACTCCCGCCCTCGCCGTCACCGGTCTCGCCGAGAACAACCCGATCGGGCTGTTCGAGACGGTGCCCGAGTACCTCGAGCTCGGCCAGCTGGCCCAGAAGACCGAGATCTACGCCAAGCGCACCGACGGCTCGGACGAGCTGCTCGCCTCCTTCTACGCGCAGAACCGCGAGGAGGTGGCCTTCGACCAGGTCAGCCAGTCCGTGAAGGACGCGGCGGTCTCGACCGAGGACCCGCGCTTCTACGACCATGGCGGCGTCGACCTGCAGGGCACGATCCGCGCGGTGCTCAGCAACATCGTCGGCGGTGACCTCCAGGGCGGATCCTCCATCACCCAGCAGTACGTCAAGAACGTCCTCGTGCAGAAGGCGGAGTCGCTGAGCGCGACCGACGAGGCCGCCTCGGAGGCCGCCTACGAGGAGGCGACCGCGACCACTCCGAGCCGCAAGCTCAAGGAGATGAAGCTCGCCGTCGACCTCGAGAAGAAGTACAGCAAGGACGACATCCTCCTCGGCTACCTCAACATCGCGGGCTTCGGCGGCCAGGTCTACGGCATCCAGGCGGCGGCCGAGTACTACTTCTCGACCAGCGCGGCCGACCTGAGCCTCGCGCAGGCCGCCAGCCTGATCGCCACGGTCAACAACCCCAACGGCCTCAGGATCGACCAGCCCGAGAACATCCCGGACAACAAGATCCGCCGCGACTACGTCCTCGACCAGATGCTCCAGGAGGGGAAGATCTCGCAGGCCGACCACGACGCCGCCGTCGCCGAGGAGGTCGTCCCCGCGATCACGCAGACGCCCACCGGCTGCCAGACCGCCGGCAACGCGGCCTTCTTCTGCGACTACATCACCCGCGTCGTCCAGAACGACCCGGCGTTCGGCGACGACGCGGACACCCGCCTCGCGAACTTCCAGCGCGGCGGCTACAAGATCTACACGACGCTCGACCGCGACCTGCAGGACACCGCGGCCAACGCGACGAACAACGCCGTCCCCAAGGTCCCCACCCTCGACACCAACATCGGCAGCGCGACCGTCTCGATGGAGGTCGGCACCGGCCGGATCCTGGCGATGGTGCAGAACAAGGACTACGACGCGGCCGGCGCCGTGAACGGCGCGAACTTCTCCGCCGTCAACTTCAACACCGACACGGCCTACGGCGGCTCCGCCGGGTTCCAGGTCGGATCGACCTACAAGGTGTTCACGCTCGCGCAGTGGCTCGCGAGCGGACGCACCCTGAACGAGACGATCAACGGCCGCGAGCGCACCTTCTCGGGCTTCCCCGCCAGCTGCGCACCGGGCGGCGAGCTCGACACCTCCTACGAGGTCAACAACGACGACAGCGAGAACGGCAGCTACAGCGTGCTGACCGGCACGATGCAGTCGATCAACACCGTCTACGTCTCGATGGCGCAGCAGCTCGACCTCTGCGCGATCCGCGACCGCGCGGTCGGCTTCGGAGTGAAGGCCGCCGACGGCGGCGAGGTCGACTACAAGCCGTCCGCTGTCCTCGGCTCGGACACGCTCATCTCCCCCCTCTCGATGGTCACCGCCTTCGCCGGCTTCGCCAACAACGGCACCGCCTGCTCCGCGATCGCCATCGACTCGATCACCGACGCGACCGGCGCCGCCGTCCAGCCGCCGACCTCCACCTGCAACCAGGCCCTCAGCCCCGAGCTGACGGCGGTCGCGAACTACGCCCTGCAGCGCGTCGTCACCGGCGGCACGGCCGCCCAGTCCGACCCGGACGACGGCATCGAGCACATCGGCAAGACGGGCACCACCGACAACGCGGAGTCGACCTGGATGGACGGGGCGAGCTCGCGCGTCGCGACCGTGGTCTGGGTGGGCAACATCGACGGCCACACCTCGATGCGCGAGGTCCGCTTCCCGAACTCGGAGCTCGAGAGCCGCCCGTACGCCTCCAACATCCGCCACTACATCTGGAACTCGGTGATGACCCGCGCCGACCAGAAGTACGGCGGAGACGACTTCGAGGAGCCCAGCAGCGCCCTGCTGAACGGCCGCCAGATCGCCGTGCCGACCGTCTCCGGCCGCTCGGTCGACGACGCCACGGAGGCGCTGGAGGACCTCGGCTTCGACGTCGAGGAGGGGGCGACCATCGACTCGTCGCTCCCGGCCGGCGTGGTGGCGGGCACCGACCCGGCCGCGGGCACGACCGTCGCGCGCTACTCCGACATCGCCCTGCTGATCAGCAACGGCTCGCAGGTCCCGGCTCCCGCCACCCAGGCACCGGCTCCGGCTCCGACCGGCACGGGAGTCCCCGCGACCGAGGCTCCCCCGGCGACTCCCACGGCGACCCCGACAGCGACAGCCACGGCGACTCCGACGGCGGAGGTCGAGGAGTGAGCTTCGACGCGGACTTCCTCGGCGTCCCCGCGGGTGCGCCGCTCCTGAGGGTCGAGCGCCCGGTCCGGCTCCTGCCGTACACGCACTTCGAGGTGCTGCTGGATCCGGAGCGGCGCCTGGCCGTCTCGACGGCCGTGAACATCGACGGCGCGCGCCTGGTCGAGCTCGGCCGCGGCGACGACTGGCACCTCGACGACCGCATCCCCGCCTCCGAGCAGACCGGGCCGGAGGTGTACGCCCGCAACGACCTCGACCGCGGCCACCTGGTCCGCCGCCGCGACCCCGTCTGGGGCGACCGGGACGAGGCCGCCGCGGCCAACCGCGACAGCTTCTGCTACACGAACGCCGCGCCCCAGGCGAGCGGCTTCAATCAGTCGCAGGAGCTGTGGCTCGGGCTCGAGACGCTGGTGCTCGAGTACGCGCAGACCTGGCGCACGCGCCTGAGCGTCTTCACCGGGCCCGTGCTCGCGGACGACGACCCGGTCTACCGCGGTACGGGCATCCCCCGCCGCTTCTGGAAGATCGCGGCGTGGAGCCCGGACGGATCGACGCTCGCGACGAGCGCGTACCTGCTCGACCAGAGCGAGCTCGTGGAGCGGGTGCGCGAGGGCCTGGTGCCGCTCGGCGGCTTCAGGACGTTCCAGCTGCCGGTCGCCGCGATCGGCGAGCTGACCGGTCTCGACGTGGACCTCCTCGCCGGGGCCGACGTGCTCGGCTCGGCAGGACTCCGGCCGGAGCCGTGGCGCGAGATCGTCGAGCCGTCCGACGTGGCGAGCGGCCTCCTCCCCCGCTGAGGCTCCGCCGGGGGCAGGATGGGCGGATGAGCACCCCCGTCCTCGTCGAGATCACCTCCGGCGCCGTCGTCCTCCGCGACCCGGAGGGTCCGCTCGTCCGCGTGGACGAGGCGGGCTACCTCCGCGGCGACGGGGTCTTCGAGACCGTCGCGGTCCTCGACGGACGTCCCCGTGCGCTCGGCGAGCACCTCGAGAGGCTGGCCGGATCGGCCCGGGCCGTCGGGCTGACGATCCCGGAGGCGCCCCTCTGGTCCCGAGCGGTCGACCTCGCCGTGGCGGAGCACGACCGGGTCGACGACCTGACGGTCCGCTTCATCGCCGCCCACGGCTCGAGCGACTCCGCCCGGTGCACCGTGCGCGCGGCTCCGACTCCCGACTCGAGCGCGCTCCGGGAGAAGGGCGCGGCCGTCGTCGTGCTGGACCGCGGGTACGCGAGCGGTCCGCTCGCGCCGTGGCTGCTCCCGGGCGTCAAGACCACCTCGGGCGCCGTCACCCGGGCGGCGCTGCGCGAGGCGGCGTCCCGGGGCGCGGACGACGTGGTCTGGCGCACGAGCGACGGGCTTCTCCTCGAGGGGGCGACGTCGAGCCTGGTGCTCCTCGGCGACGGGGTGCTCGCGACGCCGCTCTCGGGCAGCGTGCTCGCCGGCACGACGGTCGAGCGGGTCCTCGCGCTGGGCGAGCGCCGCGGGCTCGCATCGTCGCGCCGCGAGCTGCCGGTCACGGCGCTCACCGGTGCGGATGCGGCGTGGCTGGTGTCGAGCACCCGGCGGGCGATCCCCGTCCGCTCGGTCGACGGCGCACCGCTCGCGATCGACGCGGGCCTGACGGCGGCGTTCGAGGCGGGGCTGCTCGCCGGCTGACCGCGTCCGCGGCTCGGACTCCCTGCGCCTCAGGCCGCTGCGGCCAGCGCGCGGGACGTGTGCGGGCCGACCCCGGCCTCCTCCGCGTCTCCGAGATCGGCGAGCGTGTCGACGTCCAGCCTCAGCGTCGACGAGCCGGGCAGCACGACGACGGCGCAGCCCGCGTCGCGGTGCCGGGCCAGCGAGCCCGGGCCGAACGCCGGAGCGACCAGGGCCCCTGCCGCCAGCAGGAGCGCCGTGGTGCCGCTCCCCTCGCGGTCCGGGACGACGGCCGGGAGCGACCGCGTCGCGAGCGCCTCGGAGAGGTCCGACGTCAGCAGGGCGGGCAGGTCCCCGGTCAGCACGATCACCGGGGCGCCCGGCCGGCGGTGGAGGGCGGCCTCGGCTCCCCCGGACACGGCGGCGTCGAGGGTCCCCGGGTCGGGCACCACCACCAGCTGCGGGTGCTCCGCCCGTGCGCGGTCGGCCGCACCGGCGTCGGAGGTGACCAGGAGAAGGCTCGTCACCGGCTCCGCGGCGGCCACCGCGGCGAGCGTGTCCAGGAGGAACGCCTCGGCCAGCGCCGCGCGGCCCGGCACGTCGAGGCGCGTCTTCGAGCCGCCGCGGCCCTTGAACACGACGACCGCGCTCCAGCCGGTCACGGGCGCTCCTCGCGCGAGGCGGCTCCGGCCGCGAAGCCCTCGGCGAAGGCCTCGTCGGCGCCGAGGCGGAACATGTCGTCGGGGCCCGTCCGGGTCAGCGTGCGGGCGCCCGGGCTCTCGATCCCCGTCACCAGGCGGGCGAGCCCGCGGACGACGGCGACGGGGCGACCGCTCGCCTTGCCCTTCACCAGGTCGCCGAGCGCGGCGATCTCGTCCGCCACGGCCGGCATGGTCACTCCGAGCGTGCGCCCCAGGGCGTCGACCCCGCCGCGGAGGTCGTCGATCACGAGGACGCTCGCGGCTCCGATGGCCGCGTCGGTCTGTCCGACCCGCCACGCGCGGCCCAGGGTGTCGCTCACGAGCACACCCACCTCCACGCCGAGCCGCTCCCGGAGACCCGCGCAGAGGGCCCGCGCCGAGGCGTCCGGGTCGACGGGGAGGAGGAGGACCGTCCCCTCCGCGACGTTGCTGGCGTCGACTCCGGCCGCCGCCTGCACGATCCCGAGGCGGTTCTCCACGATGCGGGTGACGCCGGAGCCGTGCGCCCGGGTGGCGACGACGCGGACGGTCTCGGCCGTGATCGCGTCCTCGCGGTCGGTCGCGGCGACGACGCGCCCCTCCGCCTTCGAGACGATCTTGCTCGTGACCACGAGGATGTCGCCGTCCGCGGGCCGGTCCTCCTCGGCGGCGGCGGCGACGGCCTCGAGGATCAGCTCGAGCAGGTCGTCACCGGGAGTCACCTCCGGGATGCCGTCGAGGGCCCAGGCCTGCACGCGCGTCTCGCTCACCGGTCCATTCTCCCGGCTGCCGCGGGCGCACGGGTCCACGGCCCGAGATCACCCGAGTGGACGATCGGCGGCGCCTCAGCCGGCGGCGAGGTACGCGGCGACCGCGGGCGGCACGTAGGGGGCGACGTCGCCGCCGAGGGAGGAGACCTGCCGCACCAGCGAGCTCGACACGTGGGCGTGCGCGGGATCGGGCAGGAGGAACACCGTCTCGACGTGCGCGAGGTTGCGGTTCACGATCGCCATGGGGGTCTCGTACGCCACGTCGACCTGCGAGCGGATGCCCTTCACCAGGATGCTCGCGCCGACGTCGGTGCAGTAGTCGACGAGCAGGCCCATGCTCCACGAGGCGACGACGATCCGCCCCTCGAGCCCGGCCTCCGCGATCGACTGCTCGATCAGCGAGACGCGCTGGGCGATCGGCAGCAGCGCCGTCTTGGCGGGGTTGTGCACCACCACGACGTGCAGCTCGTCGACCAGGCGCGCGGCCCGCTCGATCACGTCGAGATGACCGAGGGTCACGGGGTCGAAGGAGCCGGGGACGACGGCGATGCGGGCCATGCCGACAGAGTAGCGGGCGGGCACCGCCTAGCTCTTGGCGAGGAACTCCCGGTCGCGGTCCTGCACGCGGCGCTCGAGCGCGGCACGGAGCCGATCGTGCGCGGCGAGGGACGGGTCCTCCGCGAGGAGCCGCTCCGCCAGCGCCCGCGCCTCCACGATCACGTCCGCGTCCTGCACCACCCGCAGCAGGCGGAGCGACGAGCGCCCGCCGGACTGCGAGTCGCCCAGCACGTCGCCCTCGCGGCGCAGCTCCAGGTCGACCTCGGCGAGCGCGAAGCCGTCGAGCGTCGCGGCGACCGCCTCCACCCGCTCGCGCGCGACCGTCCCCGCCTCCGCCGCCGTCACGAACAGGCACACCCCCGCGACGCCGCCGCGCCCGATGCGCCCGCGGAGCTGGTGCAGCTGCGACACTCCGAACCGCTCCGCGTCGAGCACGACCATCATCGAGGCGTTCGGCACGTCCACGCCGACCTCGATGACCGTCGTCGACACCAGGACGTCGATCTCCCCCGCGGCGAAGGAGCGCATCACGGCGTCCTTCTCCTCCGTCGTCATCCGCCCGTGCAGCGCGGCCGACCGGCGCTTCCCGAGCAGCGGATGCGCGCGCACGCCCTCCAGCGTCGCCGCGACGGTCGTGAGCGGCGCGGCGGCGTCCTCCTCGGGCGGCTGCGCGCCCTCGGCGGGCTCCCCCGGCTCGATCGCCGGGCAGACGAGGTAGACCTGGTGCCCCGAGCGGATCTCCTCCTCGGCGCGCTCCCAGGCCCGCGCGATCCACGCGGGGTGGTCGGCGAGCGGGACCACGTGGCTCGTGATGCCGGGGCGCCCGGCGGGCAGCTCGCGGATGGTCGAGGTGTCGAGATCGCCGAAGACCGTCATGGCGACGGTCCGCGGGATGGGCGTGGCCGTCAGCACCAGCACGTGCGGCGGGGTGGCGCCCTTCCGGCGCAGAGCGTCCCGCTGGTCCACGCCGAAGCGGTGCTGCTCGTCGATCACGACGAGGCCCAGGTCGTAGAAGGAGACCGCGTCGCCGAGGAGGGCGTGCGTGCCGACGACGATCTTCGCCGTGCCCGAGACGATCCGGAGGAGGGCCGCACGGCGCTGCGCCGCCCCCAGCCCGCCGGTGAGGAGGGTCGGCACCAGCTCGGCCGCGAGCTCCGGGCCGAGGGTCCTCGCAATCGAGCGGAGGTGCTGCCCCGCGAGCACCTCTGTGGGAGCGAGCAGAGCCGCCTGCCCGCCGCTCTCGGCCGTGGCGAGCATCGCCCGGAGCGCGACGAGGGTCTTGCCGGAGCCGACCTCGCCCTGCACCAGCCGGGTCATCGGGCTCTCAGCGGCCAGGTCGGCGGCGATCTCGTGCCCCACCGCGGTCTGGTCGCCGGTGAGGGCGAAGGGCAGCGCGGCGTCGAAGCGCTCGAGCAGCCCGCCGGGGCCGGGCACGCGGGCGGTCGCGGGGCTGCTGCGCGCCGAGGCCCGGCGCTCGAGCAGGGCGAGCTGCAGGAGGAATGCCTCGTGGAAGCGCAGCGTCTCGCGCGCCTGCGCCTCCTCGCCCTCCCGCTGCGGGCGGTGGATCAGCTCCAGCGCCTCGCCGAGGCCCAGCAGCGAGCGGCCGGCGCGCACCTGCTCGGGCATCGGGTCGGGCACGTCGCGCAAGCCGTCCAGCAGCACGCCGATCGCGGCCTGGAGCTGCCAGCTCGAGATCGCGCTGGTCGCCGGGTAGATCGGGATCGGCCGCTCGGCCCAGTCCTTCGCGAGCTCACCGCCTCCCGTCTCCGTCGCGGCGGCCTCCTCGTCGTCGAACAGGCGGTAGTCGGGATGCGTGAGCTGCGGGGTGTCGCGGAACATCGAGACCGTACCCGCGAAGATTCCGCGCACGCCGCGGTGGAGCTTCGCCGCGCGCCAGGGCTGTCCGAAGAACGTCAGCGAGAGCGTGCCCGAGCCGTCCGAGATGACGACCTCGAGCAGGGTGCCGCGCCGGTTGCGCATCGGCCGCTCGCGCACCTCGCGCACCTCCGCCACGATCGTCACGCTCTCTCCCACGGGGAGACGCGAGAGCGCCGTCAGCTCGCCCCGCTTCGCGTAACGGCGCGGGTAGTGGCCCAGGAGCTCGCCGACCGTGCGGTACCCGAAGGCCTTCTCGACCGCGCTCGCCGTGCGCGGCCCGATCAGCGGCGCGAGCGAGGCGTCGAGGGGGTCCGGGATCACCTAGCGATCATAGGTCGGACCTCGGACGCGCGAGCCGGGCGACCGGGTCCAGCGCCGAGCGGGGCACGACCGACGCGAGCACCCGACGACCGGCACTCGCGGAGCCGCGGAGCGCGGCGGCCACGGCGGTCGCGTCGTCCCACGCCTCCGACTCGCTCGCGGACGGCGAGTAGCGCCGGCGCTCGACGCGCTCCCGGAGCCCCTGCAGACGTGCCGCCGCTCCGGGGTCGAGGGCGGGAGCCATGCGGGCCTCCTGCGCGCGCGGAGACTCCGTGTCCTCCACGGGGACGCCCAGGTCGCGGGCGGTCGCCAGCAGCTCGGCCCACGCGGCCTCGACGGAGCCGGAGCGCGCGGACCGGCGCCGCAGCGCGCGCTGGACGGCGCGCATCAGCCAGGGGACGAGCACGAGCAGCAGGAGCAGCACCCAGAGCGTGGCCGCGGGAGCCGCCGTGGTGCTCGAGGCGCCGACGGCACCGGGGGTCGGCGTCGCCGACGCGGCCGTCGGAGTGGGTGTCGCGGCGGGAGCGCTGGTCGCACCGGGCGCGGTGGTCGCGGTCGAGCCCGGGGCGGTGGGGCCCGAGGACGCCGTCGCGCTCGGCAGGGTGTACGAGGCCGGAGCGCCGCGGCTGGGCGTCGGCTCGAAGGGCAGCCAGCCGACTCCCTCGAAGTACAGCTCGGGCCAGGCGTGCAGGTCGGAGGAGAGGACGCGGTAGGTGGTCAGGTCGCTGCCGCCGGAGGGCACGACGGAGCCGGGCTGGTAGCCGATGGCGAGCCGCGACGGGATCCCGAGCTCGCGCGCCATCACCGCCATCGCCGAGGCGAAGTGGACGCAGTAGCCCTCCTTCGTCGTCAGGAACGCCGAGAGCACGCCGACTCCGTCGCCGTCGTAGCCCTCCTCCGCGGGGGTGTCCTCGGAGTAGCGGAACTCGGACGAGCGGAAGTACGTCTGCAGCGCGCGCGCCCGGTCGTAGGCGGTCGGAGCCTCCGCCGTGACCTCCTCGGCGGTGGTGCGGACGATCTCGGGCACGTCGTCGGGGAGCGAGAGGTACCGGTCGACGCCGGACGGCGCGGGCGCGGCGAGCAGCTGCTGCGGGTCGGGCTCGAGCCGCAGCGCCTGCACCTGGTAGTCGTCTCCGGAGCGGGTCGTCGCGTCGCCGCGGATCGAGCCGTCCTGCACGTCCTGGAGCCAGCCGTCGCCGACGCCCGTCAGCGACGAGACCGGATACGGCACGGGGAGCCACTGGCTCCGCAGCGTCTCCACCGAGACGTCGACCTCCTCCGCCTCGCGCGGCACGCTCTCGGAGAGCCCCTCGGGCGCGATCGGCGCCTCGATCGGAGCGGTCTGCTCGGTCTCGCTCGGCGCCCAGTCGTCACCGTCGAAGTCCGAGACGGTCAGCACGCGGAGGTAGACGGGCAGGTTGGAGTCGGTGGCGTAGCGCAGCACGGTCACGGGGTTCGGGCGGCGCAGGTCCGCGCCGAGAGCGACCACCGGGTCGATCGCGCCGTTGAAGAGGCTGCCGGAGACGCCCGAGGGGGCGGTGGTGCGCGCGTAGCCTGCCGCCGACCCGGCGACGACTCCCGCGCCCAGGACGACGACGGTCACGGCCGCGAAGGCGGGCAGCACGGCCGCGGCCGCGCTCGGGCCGCTCGGGCGGCGAGGGGCGGCCGTGGCGGCGAGCACGCCCGCGTAGGCGAGCGCAGTGACGACGAGGCTCGCCCAGGACACCTCGGAGGGGTCCACGATCGCCGGCACCGCGAGCAGCGCCGCAGGGAACAGACCGGCCAGGGCGGGGAGGCGGACGGAGAAGGCGAACAGGTCGGCCGCCCAGGCGAGCACGACCACCCCGCCGATCAGGAGGAACGAGATGCCGTCGTCGGCGATGGCCGGGAGCCCCTGCTGGGCGATGGACTGGAAGCCGCCCTGCGCGAGCGCCTCCGCCTGCGCGACGGCGCCGGGCGTGGGGATCACGAACAGCAGGGCCCGACCGGGCACGAACATCGCGGTCAGCACGCCGACCATCGTCAGCGTGCCGAGGATCGGCGGGACGACGGGGTGCACGCGCAGAGCCCGGGCGGCGGCCGGGACGCCGAGCACCACGGCAACCGCGCTCGCGAGGAGCACCAGCCAGTCGACGCCGACGAGGAGCCGCCCGATCCCGGCGGCGGCGGCCGTGATCGCGAGGAAGAGCAGACCGCTCAGAGGAGCCGACCCGGCGCGCGGATCGCTCTCGACGCGGCGGCTCACGCCACCACCCGCAGAGCGAGAGCCTGCGCCCACGCCTCCTCGACGGAGGCACTCGGGTCGACGGACACCGCGTACCAGCCGAGCGAGGCGAGAGCCGCCTCCTCCTCAGCGGTGCCGGCGACGACGAAGGCGATCGCGGGGCGCGACTGCGCGGCCAGGGAGCCGAGGGCGTCGAGGTCCGACTCGAGGAGTCGGGTGAGGACGGCGAAGACCGGTCGCACTCCCCCGGTGTCGCGCATGTCGGCCGAGATCCGGGTCACCGCGTCGACCGACTCGCGCGAGGGCGCCAGCTCGGCCAGGCGCAGCAGCACGTCGTGCGCCACCTCGCGCTCGTCCTCCGAGTGCTCCGGCTCGCCGTCCGCACCCGTCTCGACGAGGTGGGTCTCGAAGCCGCGGTCGAGCAGGTGCACGGCGAGGGAGGCCGTCATCGACACCGCCCACTCGAGCCGATCGTCGCCGCGCCGCTCGAGCACGCGCTCGGCCCGGGTCTCGAGGAGGATCCACGCGTGCGGATCGGTGTTCTGCTCGTCCTGGCGGACCATGAGCTCGCCGGAGCGGGCGCTCGCCCGCCAGTGCACCCGGCGCATGGCGTCCCCCGGGCGGTAGTCGCGCGGGATCACGTCGTCCGTGCCGGCGCCGGCCGTCGCGTGCGCGACCGGGCTCGATCCGCCTGCTCCGTGCGCGTCCAGGACGTCGCTCTGGAGCGGCACGACCCGCGGAGTCACGACGAACGGCTGCGCAGCCCCCACGACGCTCTCGCGGAGCGCGAGCCCGAGGCCGTCGCCGCGCACCAGGCGCAGCGGGCCGATGCGGTGGATCCCGCGCCGCTCGGCGGGCAGACGATAGCGGGCGCGCACGCGGCCGCCCGACGGGACGCCCGGCAGCCCGAAGACGCCCTCGGCGACCGGCCGGCCGACGACGACCCCGCGCTCCACGCGCTCGAGCCGGTCGTGGGCGCGCGCCCCGCTGCGGACGGCGCGGCCGCGGTTCTCGAGAAGCACGTCGACCTCCACCACGTCGCCGGCCGCGACGGTCTGGGGAGCGAAGCGGCGCTGCACCCGGAACGACGCCGGCGCCAGGAGCAGGGAGACGAGCGCGCCCAGGGGCAGGCCCAGCAGCACCAGGCCGACGAACAGCAGCTCGCGGAACTCCGACAGCGGCGCGATCACCACTCCCGCGACGCCCAGCAGAACGAGCGCCCAGCCGCGCAGCGTCAGCGCGACCCCGCGGAGCGCGGGCAGACCGCCGAGACGGGACGACGGCGTCTCGGCGGCGCGGGCCTCAGTCGCCACGGTTGCCGAAGGGGACGGGGGTGGCCGCGACGATGCGCTGCACGATCTCGGTGACCGAGTGCGAGGATCCGGCGCCGGAGCGGCCGGGGAGGCGGGTGGCGGGCAGGAGGCGGTGACCGAGCACGGGGACGGCGAGCGCGTCCACGTCGTCCGGCACCACGAAGTCGCGGTCGCTGAGGGCGGCGAGCGCCTTCGCGGCGGCGATCAGCTGGAGCGTGGCGCGCGGGCTCCCCCCGAGCCGCAGCTCGGGGTCGACCCGCGTGGCCTGCATGATCGCCACCACGTACTCCTGCACAGGCGGTGCGACGTACACGGAGCGCACGTAGGCCATCATCCGCTCGAGCTCGGCGAGGCCCACGACGGGCCGCAGCTCCTCGAGCGGGCTGGCCGAGTCGCGGGTGCGGATCATCTCGAGCTCGGCGCGCTCATCGGGGTAGCCGAGCGAGAGGCGGGCCATGAAGCGGTCGCGCTGGGCCTCGGGCAGCGAGTAGGTGCCCTCCATCTCGACCGGGTTCTGCGTCGCGATCACGGCGAAGGGGCGCGGGAGGAGGTGGGTGGTGCCGTCGACCGAGACCTGGCGCTCCTCCATGCACTCCAGCAGCGCCGACTGCGTCTTGGGCGAGGCCCGGTTGATCTCGTCGCCGATCAGGATGTTCGCGAAGACCGGGCCCGGCTTGAACTCGAAGTCGCGGGTCGCCTGGTTGTAGACCGAGACCCCCGTGACGTCGGAGGGGAGCAGGTCGGGCGTGAACTGGATGCGCGCGACGCTGCCGCCGACCGAGGCCGCCAGCGACTTCGCCAGGACCGTCTTGCCGGTGCCGGGGACGTCCTCCATCAGGAGGTGCCCACCGGCGAGGAACACCGTCAGCGCCATCGAGACCTCGGCCGACTTGCCGTCGATCACGCGGGTGAGGTTCCCGAGGACGGCGCCGCAGTGCGCCGTGAACTCCTCGCGGGTCAGGGGCGTCTCGGGAGCCGCTCGGCGGCCGACAGCGGAGCGGGTGTCTTCGAGCGACGTCATAGCTAGGGATTCTCGCAGTCCTGACGGGAAAAGGGTCCAGGTTCCGAGAGTTCGCAGTGTGCCGCCAGGCGGGAGCGCGCGGCGGCCGCCGGACGCCGTGGGCAGGGGTGCCGCCCTATGCTCGATCCGGTGACCAGGATCATCGCCGGATTCGCCGGCTCGCTCACCCTCCGGGTCCCGCGCGCGGGCACCCGCCCCACCAGCGACCGCGTGCGCGAGGCCGTCTTCTCGGCCCTCGAGGCCCGGGACGCCCTCGACGGCGCGACGGTGGTCGACCTCTACGCGGGCTCCGGCGCCCTCGGGCTCGAGTCGGCCAGCCGCGGAGCGAGCGCGGTCGTCCTGGTCGAGCGCGACCCGAAGGCCGCCCGGACCGCGGGCGAGAACGCACGGGCGATCGTGACCGCGGCTGCCAAGAACAAGCGGCCCGCCCCGCGGATCGAGGTGGTGACCGGCTCGGTCCGCTCCTTCCTCGACGGGTCCCCGGCCCTCAACACGGACACGGTGTTCCTCGACCCGCCCTACGACCTCGGCGAGGACGACCTCGCCGCCGATCTCGCCGGCGTGCTGCCGCTGCTGCGCGAGGACGCGGTGGTCGTCGTGGAGCGGAGCTCCCGCAGCCCGGAGCCGCGCTGGCCCGCGGGTCTGGAGCGGGAGCGGAGGAAGGACTACGGCGAGACCACGATCTGGTGGGCTTCACCGGCGTCGCCCGTCTCGCCCGCTTCCTCCGCGGCCGGCTGACCGGCCTCAGCCCGCCGCGCCGTCCCAGCCGAGGTACGGGTCCCAGCCCCCGCGCCCCTCGAGCGCGACCCCGCCCAGGCGCACCTCCGGGTCCCCCTCGCGGACGACCCCGAGCGGGACGAAGCCCTCCGGCAGCGCCGCGGCGGGCGGGAAGCACGCGAGCATCGCGTGGTCCTCGCCGCCTCCCAGCACCAACGCCCTCGCCAGGTCGAGGTCCACGCCCTCCACGCCCGTGAGCCCGCGCGCGTGCACGTCGACCGCCGCGGCATCGAGGTCGATCGCCACTCCGCTCGCACGCGCCATCCGACGGGCGTCGAGCACCACGCCGTCCGAGACGTCCATCATCGCGGTGGCGGTCCCGCCCGCGGCCTCGCCCGCGGAGATCGGCGCGGTCGGGCGCAGCTGCGCCTCGAGGAGGGACGGATGCCGCTCGCGGAGCCGGGCGGCGAGGTCGGCCGACGGCTCCCCGTCCCGCCGCGCCTGCTCGAACAGCAGGCGCAGCCCGAGCCCCGCTCGTCCCAGCGGACCGGCCACGGCGAGCACGTCCCCCGGCCTCGCACCGCTGCGGAGCACCGGCGGTCGTCCGTCGAGCGAGCCGAACGCCGTGATCGAGAGCGTCAGCGTCGCGGAGGCGGACAGGTCTCCCCCGACGACTCCGCATCCCGGCGCCATCGCGGCGCAGCCGGCGGCGAGGCCGCCCGCGATCCCCTCCAGCACGTCGACGCCCAGCGACTGGGGTGCCGCGAGCGCGACGACGAGCCCGGTGGGACGGGCCCCCATCGCCGCGACGTCGGCGAGGTTCGAGGCCGCCGCCTTCCAGCCCAGGTCCGCCGGGCGCGACCAGGCCAGCCGGAAGTCGGGGCCGTGCACCATCATGTCCGTGGTCACCACGAAGCGGCCGTCGGGAGCGCGCAGCACCGCGCAGTCGTCGCCGGGCCCGACCAGGGTCTCCGCGCCCGGGCCGCCGAGCCGGGCCAGCACCCTCGCGAGCACCTCGCCCTCGCTGAGCTCGGCCAGGGTGGGACTCCGATCCTCTGCCATGGTTCACACGCTAGCGTTGACGGCGATGTCCCCCCGCCGACTCCGCTCCCCCCTTCTCGCCGCCGCCGCCGTCCTGCTGCTCTCGGGCTGCTCGGCCAGCGTCGCCCTCGAGCCCGCCGCCGATGCGACGAGCACCGGCTGCGCGGAGGTCTCGGTGCGCCTGCCCGACGTGGTCGCGGAGCAGCCCGAGCGCGAGACGAACGCTCAGGGCACCGCCGCCTGGGGCACCCCGGCCGCCGTCATCCTCCACTGCGGAGTCGAGGTGCCCGGCCCGACGACGGACCTCTGCGTGAACGTCAGCGGAGTCGACTGGATCATCGACGAGACGCAGAAGGACGAGGACATCTACACGCTGACCACCTACGGTCGCGATCCCGCGGTGGAGATCACCGTCGACCAGAGCCGCGCGTCCGGATCCTCCGCCGCGCTCGACCTGGCGAATGCCGTCTCCTACGTCCCGCAGACGCGCGAGTGCACCGACGTCTCGGACGCCGACACCCTCGATCCGACGGACACGCCCACCGGCTGAGCTTCAGCGTCAGACGCCGAGGGCTCGACTCGCTGCGGTGAGCGCACCATCGGAGGTCGCCCCCAGCTCGCGCGCGCGGGACGCGAACACGGCGGCCGCGGCCTGCAGCTCGCGCTCCAGCGCGTCCACGCCTCCCGCGACGACCGTGCCCGCCCGGCCGCGCGTCTCGACCAGGCCCGCCGACTCCAGCTCCCGGTAGGAGCGGGCGACCGTCCCCGCGGCGACGCCCAGCGTCTCGGCCAGCGCGCGCACCGGCGGCAGCCGCGTGCCGACCGGCAGCTCGCCCGCGGCGATCAGAGCGGTGATCTGCTCACGGATCTGCTCGAAGGGCGCCGCGGCCGCGCCCGCCTCGACGCGGAGCGCGAGCGCCGACGTCATCGGGCGGCGACCGGGACGCGGTCGAGCGCCGAGTCGAGCAGCTCGCTGATCAGGTCCGGGTAGTCCACGCCGCTCGCGCCCCACATGCGCGGAAACATCGAGACCGGCGTGAAGCCGGGCATGGTGTTGATCTCGTTGACGACGAAGCCGTCGGCGGTGAGGAAGAAGTCGACCCGGGCGAGGCCCTCGGCTCCGATCGCGTCGAAGGCGCGGATCGCGAGGGACCGCATCTCGGAGAGCTCGCCGTCGGTGAGATCGGCCGGGCAGACCAGCTCGATGCCGGACGCCCCGAGGTACTTCGCCTCGAAGTCGTAGAAGCCGCGGCCGGTGACGACCACCTCGCCGGCGACGGAGGCGCGGGCCGGAGCACCGCGGCGGCCGCCGAGCACGCCGATCTCTACCTCGCGGCCGACGATGCCCGACTCGATCAGCACCCGCGAGTCGTGCGCGAACGCCTCCTCCAGCGCGGCCTCGAGCTGCTCGCGCTCGTCGATCCGGCTGACGCCCACGCTCGAGCCGGCCCGCGCCGGCTTCACGAACGCGGGCAGGCCCAGCTCGTCGAGGGCCGAGGAGGCGTCGCCCGGGTCGGCGCGCCACTCCGCCTCGGTCACGAGGTACCAGGGCGCCACCGCGAGGCCCGCGGCCCGCAGCACCGTCTTGGTGAAGTGCTTGTCCATGCCGAGCGCCGACGCGAGCACGCCCGAGCCGACGTAGGGCAGCCCGACGAGCTCGAGCATCCCCTGGACGGTGCCGTCCTCGCCCCACGGGCCGTGCAGGATCGGCAGCACCACGTCGACCTCGCCGAGCGAGCGCGTCGCGCCGTCCTCGGTCGTCACGGTGAGCTCACGCGAGAGGGCCGACTCCGGCCAGCGCACACGGGAGCCGTCGTCCTCGACGCGGGGCAGCGACGCGGCATCGAGAGCGAACTTCTCAGGACGGTCCTCCTCGAGCACGAAGGCGCCGTCGGAGGTGATCCCGACGGGGATCACCTCGAAGCGGTCACGGTCGATCGCCCGCAGCACCCCGGCCGCCGTTGCGCAGCTGATCGAGTGCTCGCTGGAGCGCCCCCCGAACAGAACGGCCACGCGGAGCTTGCTGGTCATCGAGGTTCCTCTCACCCTGTGGCTCGTCCGAATCCGTGGTCAGGTGCGGCGCGATGTCCTTCGGATCGAGCGTACCGGCGAGCACCTGCGACACCTGCTCGACGATGGGCATGTCGACTCCCCTGGCGCGCGCCAGCTCGAGGACCGGCGCGACGGAGGCGAGCCCCTCCGCCGTCTGCTGCATCGACTTCACCACGTCGGTGAAGCTGTAGCCCTGGCCGAGCAGGCGCCCGGCCGTGTTGTTGCGCGAGAGGGACGAGCTCGACGTCGCGATGAGGTCGCCGAGCCCAGCGAGTCCGGCCATCGTCTCGGCCCGTCCGCCGTACGCGACCGCGAAGTCGGTCATCTCGGCGAGACCGCGCGTGATGATCGATGCCTTCGTGTTCTCGCCGTAGCCGACGCCGTCGACGATGCCGATCGCCACGGCGATGAGGTTCTTCAGCACGCCGCCGAACTCGGTGCCGATCACGTCGGTGTTGACGTAGGAGCGGAAGTAGCGGTTGGTCGCCGCGAGAGCCACCTCCTGCGCGGTGACGAGGCTCTCGGAGGCGATGACCGCCGCGGTCGGCTGCTCCTTGGCGATCTCGAGGGCGAGGTTGGGCCCGGAGGCGACGGCGATCCGGTCGAGAGAGACCGGCAGCATCTGCGCGATCACCTCGCTCATCCGCTGGCCGGTGCCCTTCTCGACGCCCTTCATCAGGCTCACCAGCACCGTGCGCTCGGTGAGGAACGGCGTGATCGCCTCGAGGTTGCTCCGCAGCGACTGCGACGGGATGGAGAGGTAGACGTGGTCCGCGCCCTCCAGCGCCTCCTCGATGCGCGGCGTGGCCCGGATGTTGCGCGGGAGGTTGATGCCGGGGAGGTAGTCGCTGTTGCGCTTGGCCTCGGTGATCTCGCGGGCCAGCTCGGCGCGGCGCGCCCACATCACGACGTCGGAGCCGCCGTCGGCGAGGATCTTCGCGAACGTGGTGCCCCAGCTGCCGGCGCCGAGGACGGCGACGCGGCGGGGCACGGGGATGGGCGCCTTCCTACTGCTCGGACTCAAAGCGACCCGTGCCCTTCTGGTTGTGCTCGGAGGGGTTCCAGCGCTTCTCGGGCGCCGCCTCGCCGCGCAGCTCCTCGAGCAGGGCGGTGATCGCCGCCATCACGACCGCGGAGGCCTCGTTGAGTGTGGCGGAGTCGAGGCTGCGTCCGCGGAAGGCGGACAGGTCGACGGGGTCGCCGACGATCACGTCGACGCGCTTGCGGCGGAAGAGGGTGATCCGCTTGGAGTAGCGGCCCATCAGCTGCTGCGCACCCCAGTGCGCGACCGGGACGACGGGCAGGCCGTACTGCAGCGCCATCCGCACCGCTCCCGTCTTGCCGCGCATCGGCCAGAGCTCGGGGTCGCGGGTGAGGGTGCCCTCGGGGTAGATGATGACCGAGCGGCCCTCGTCCACGAGAGCCTTGGCGGTCTTCAGCGGCTCGCTGCCGCGGACCGAGCCCGAGCGCTCGACGGGGATCTGCCCGGAGCCGCGCAGGATCGAGCCGAGCACGGGCACCGAGAACAGCGAGGCCTTGGCGAGGAAGCGCGGTGCGCGGCCGGCGCGCCACAGGGTCCAGCCCGTGATGATCGGGTCGATCTCGCTGTAGTGGTTCGGCGCGAACACGAAGGCCCCGGTGCTCGGGATCTTGTCGCCGTTCCGGATCCGCAGGTCGACCGAGGCGGTCATCACGGGGATCACCGCCGCCGCGAGGAACCAGAAGATGGACGGACGGCTTCGCTCAGACACCCGCCCATCCTCGCATCCCGCATCGGAGGGGCCGCGTCCCCACGCCCGGGAGCAGCGGGGCCCCGCGGTGGGAGGAGCGGTCCGGCCGCCGGGTACGGTACCGGCATGCCCCGTCCGCGTCGCCGCCCGTCGCCGTGGGACGCCGTCAGCAGGGCCCTCGGCCGCCTCGCCGACTCGCCGATCGCGCTGTCCGGCCTGGTGCTCCTGATCGTGTGGGGAGTCGTGCTGCTCGCCACGCAGGCCGGACGCGATGCGGCCGCGCTCGGCGACGGCCTCCTGCTGACGCTCGCGGTCCTCGTCGGCGGCTCGGCGTCAGTCGCCCTCGTGATCGGCGGGGTCGACGCCCTCTGGCGCGTGGCGGTGGCACCGCTCGCCCACGTCGAGGCGGAGGCGACCGGCGGCGTCGCGGTCCTCGGACGCGGCCGGCTCGGAGCGGGCCTCCGTCGGGTCGAGCCGCGGTTCCCGCTGCCGACGCTGCGGCCCTACGCGGTGGTCGTGCCGCGCCGCCGGGGACTGACCGTCTCCTTCGGCGACTGGGGCGTCGTCGTGCCCTGGGCGCGGATCGCGCGGCTGGAGCGGCGGTGGGTGCTGGTGGGCCTGCGTCCGCGCGAGGCCCTCGAGGTCGTCCTGGCCGGCACGCGGCGCGGACGCCTCACGCTGGTCCTGGTCGAGTCGCCCGGACCGCTGGGCCTCCGGCCCGCGCCGGAGACGACGCTCGCGCTCCTCGAGAAGCGGATCCGGGGACGCCTGGAGGAGGACGCGGAACCGCCCGCGTGGGGCGCGCCCGGGCGCGACAGGACCCCGGGCCGCTGAGGACGGTCGTCCTCCGCGGGACCGGGGTCCCGGTGGGCGGCTACGCGTCGAGCGAGAAGTCGGCGCCCAGCAGCTCGAGCTTGGTGAGGAAGTTCTCGTAGCCGCGGCTGATGATGCCGACGTTCGAGACCGTCGAGGTGCCCTCGGCCGAGAGCGCCGCGATCAGGTGCGAGAAGCCGCCGCGCAGATCCGGCACGACGATGTCGGCGCCGTGCAGCTTCGAGGGTCCCGAGATCACGGCCGAGTGCATGAAGTTTCGCTGCCCGAAGCGGCAGGCCTGCCCGCCGAGGCACTCGCGGTGGATCTGGATGGTCGCGCCCATCTCGACGAGCGCGTCGACGAAGCCGAAGCGCTGCTCGTAGACGGTCTCGTGCACGATCGAGACGCCCTTGGCCTTCGTGAGCGCCACGACCAGCGGCTGCTGCCAGTCGGTCATGAAGCCGGGGTGCACGTCGGTCTCGATGATGACCGGCTTGAGCTCGCCGCCCGGGTGGTAGAAGCGGATGCCGTCCTCGGCGATCTCGAACGCGCCGCCGACCTTGCGGAAGACGTTGAGGAAGGTGGTCATCTCCTGCTGGCGGGCGCCGCCGACGAAGATGTCGCCGTCGGTCGCGAGGGCCGCGGCCGCCCAGGAGGCCGCCTCGTTGCGGTCGAAGAGCGCGCGGTGGGAGTAGCCGGTGAGCCGGTCCACGCCCTCGATGCGGATCACCCGGTCGGTGTCGACCGAGATGATGGCGCCCATCTTCTGCAGGATGTTGATCAGGTCCATGATCTCGGGCTCGATCGCCGCGCCCGAGAGCTCGGTGATGCCGGAGGCGCGCACCGCGGTCAGGAGGACCTGCTCGGTCGCTCCGACGCTCGGGTAGGGCAGCGACACCTTGGCGCCGTGCAGGCCCTCGGGGGCCGACATCCGGATGCCGGAGGGCAGCTTCTCGATCACCGCGCCGAAGTTGCGGAGGACCTCGAGGTGGTAGTCGATCGGGCGGTCACCGATGCGGCAGCCGCCGAGGTCGGGGATGAACGCCTCGCCCAGGCGGTGCAGCAGCGGGCCGCAGAAGAGGATCGGGATGCGGCTGGAGCCGGCGTGCGCGTCGATGTCGGCGAAGTGCGCGGACTCGACGTTGGAGGGGTCGAGGATCAGCTCGCCGACCTCGGCGCCCTGCTTCACCTTGACGCCGTGGACTTCGAGCAGGCCCTTCACGACGCGGACGTCGCTGATGTCGGGCACGTCGCGGAGGGTGGAGGCGGTCTCGCCGAGCAGCGCCGCGACCATCGCCTTGGTGACGAGGTTCTTGGCCCCCTTGAGCTCGATCCGGCCCACCAGCGGTCGCCCGCCGTTGATGGTGATCCGCTCGGTCGTCATTCCCACCCGTGCTCCCGACGCCTTGGCGTCCTGCAGGGCCTTGGCGTCCTGAAGAAGTGTGTTCACGCTATTTCACCGGCAATGTCTTGGGCCGCCAGCTCTCGCGGCGGGTCTCGAATTCGGAAATGAGCGCTTCGTCGCGCAGGGTCAGGCCGATGTCGTCCAGGCCCTCGATCAGGCGCCATCGAGTGTAGTCGTCGATCTCGAAGTCGAAGGTCTCGCCACCGGCGGTGACCGTACGCGCAACCAGATCCACCGTCGGTTCTATTCCCGGGGTGCCCTCGATGATCTCCCACAGCCGCTCGACGTCGGGCTCCGAGACGACGGCCGCGAGCAGTCCCTGCTTGCCGGCGTTGCCCCGGAAGATGTCGCCGAAGCGGGGGGAGATGACGACCCGGAAGCCGTAGTCGCGCAGCGCCCAGACGGCGTGCTCGCGGCTGGAGCCGATGGCGAAGTCGGGGCCGGCGACGAGGATGCCGGCGCCGCGGTAGCGCTCCTGGTTGAGGACGAAGTCCGCGTCCTGCCGCCAGCCGTGGAAGAGCGCGTCCTCGAAGCCGGTCTTCGTGATGCGGCGGAGGTAGATGCCGGGGAGGATCTGGTCGGTGTCGACGTTGGCGCGCTTCAGGGGCGCGGCGATCGCGGTGACGGTCTCGAACTTCTGCACGGTCAGACTCCTGCTCTCTCGCGGACCGGCTCCAGATCGGAGGGACTGGAGAGGGTGCCGCGCACGGCCGTGGCCGCGGCGACGAGGGGCGAGACGAGGTGGGTCTTCGCCCCCTTGCCCTGACGACCCTCGAAGTTGCGGTTGGACGTGGAGGCCACGCGCTCCCCCAGGACGAGCTGGTCGGTGTTCATCCCGAGGCACATCGAGCAGCCGGCGAAGCGCCACTCCGCGCCGAACGCGGTGACGATCCGGTCGATCCCCTCGGCCTCGGCCTCGAGCCGCACCCGGGCGGAGCCGGGGACGACCATCACGCGGACGCCGGGGGCCTTGGTGCGCCCCTCGACGACGGCAGCGAAGGCCCGCAGGTCCTCGATCCGCGAGTTGGTGCAGGAGCCCATGAAGACCACGTCGACCGGGATCTCCTTCATCGGCGTGCCGGGCTCCAGCGCCATGTACTCCAGCGCTCGCAGAGCGCTGGCGCGCTCGTTCGGATCGTCGAGGACGTCAGGGTCCGGTACCGCCTGCGAGAGCGAGACGCCCTGGCCGGGGTTCGTGCCCCAGGTGACGAACGGCTCGAGCGCGTCGGCGTCGATCACGACCTCGGCGTCGAACACGGCGCCCTCGTCGCTCGGCAGCGTCCGCCAGTAGGCGACCGCGGCGTCCCAGTCCTCGCCCGCCGGAGCGTGCGGGCGGCCGTGCAGGTAGGCGAAGGTCGTCTCGTCCGGCGCGACCATGCCGGCCCGCGCACCCGCCTCGATCGACATGTTGCAGATCGTCATCCGGCCCTCCATCGAGAGCGCGCGGATCGCGGAGCCGCGGTACTCGAGGATGTAGCCCTGGCCGCCGCCGGTGCCGATGCGGGCGATGACCGCGAGGATGATGTCCTTGGCCGTCACCCCCTCCTTCAGCGTGCCCTCGACCGTGATCGCCATCGTCTTGAAGGGTTGCAGCGGCAGCGTCTGCGTCGCCATCACGTGCTCGACCTCGCTCGTGCCGATGCCGAAGGCGATCGCGCCGAACGCGCCGTGCGTGGAGGTGTGCGAGTCGCCGCAGACCACCGTGACGCCGGGCATCGTCAGGCCCAACTGGGGGCCGACGACATGCACGATGCCCTGCTCGACGTCGCCCAGGGAGTGCAGGCGGACGCCGAACTCGCCGGCGTTGCGGCGCAGCGCGTCGATCTGGGTGCGGCTGATCGGATCCTCGATGGGGCGTCCGATCTCGAGGGTCGGCGTGTTGTGGTCCTCGGTGGCGATGGTGAGGTCCGGCCGGCGCAGCGGGCGCCCCGCGGCACGCAGGCCGTCGAACGGCTGCGGGCTGGTCACCTCGTGCAGCAGGTGCAGGTCGATGTAGAGCAGGTCGGGAGCGCCGTTCTCGCCCGCGACGACGACGTGGTCGTCCCAGACCTTCTCGGCGAGGGTGCGCGGCTTCTCGGCTCTCCTGCCGGTCCCTGCTCCACTCGACGCGGGCGCGGCTGTGCCGGGTGTGGTCTCGATCATGACGGTTCCTTCTCCTCCTGGAGTCGCTGCTCGGCCGGGCGAGGCACCGCGACGAGGGAGGCCGTCAGTTCGAGGTCTCGTCGCGGCACGGAAGGAGGTGCGGGCCACTCAGCATGGACCGAGAATAGCACCGCGCTCCCCCGCCTCCCGGGCGGGCGCGGCACGGAGTCGCCCGGCTCAGGCGCGGGCGTCGAGCACGGCGTCGACGACGACGACGGTGACGTTGTCCCGTCCGCCGGCCTCGACCGCCGCACGCACGAGCGCCTGAGCGAGGTCGGCAGGGTCGCCGGAGTCGCGGCGGGCGAACAGGGCGGCGATCCGCTGGTCGGAGAGCTCCTTCGTCAGCCCGTCGGAGCAGAGCAGGTAGCTGGCGCGCGGCACGACGGGCAGCGTCCAGACGTCCGTCTCGACCTCCTCGTCGGCGCCGAGGGCGCGGGTGACGATGTTGCGGTCGGGATGCGACTCCGCCGACTCGGGGGTGAGCAGGCCGGCCGAGACGAGCTCCTGCACGGCGGAGTGGTCCACCGTCAGCTGCTGGAGTTCGGCACCGTCCCAGCGGTAGACGCGGGAGTCCCCGACGTTGAACAGCGCCCAGCGGGCCGGGCCCGCGGGCTCGGGGAGCACGAGCATCAGCCCGGTCAGCGTCGTGCCGCAGAGCGCACCGCCCACGTCGAGCGCGCGCACGGCCGTGTTGGCGCCCTCCACCAGGTCGAACACCGCGTCCACCGGACCCAGGCTCGTCGGCCGGTTCTCGCGCAGCGCCTCGACGGCGGCTGCGCTCGCGAGGTCCCCTCGTGCGTGCCCGCCCATCCCGTCCGCGACTGCCAGGAGCAGCTCGTCGGCGAGGAGGGCGTCCTCGTTGACGCGGCGGACGGCGCCGACGTCGGTGCTGCTGCTGACGGCGAGCCGCAGCGCCCCCTGCGGCAGGTCGACCGTGGTCGTCGTCATCGCGGGATCACTTCTCCTCGGCGGAGGACCGGGCGTCGTCCGCGACGACCTCGGGGTGCCCGTCGTGCAGCTGGATGTGGCGGTGCTCGCGGCGCATCTTCGCCAGGCTCGCCAGCGTCGCCACGGTCATGCTCAGCACGATGACCACGAGCGAGGTGATCGTGTCGATGTCCCACACCGGCACCGGCTCGCCCCCGTTGAGGAAGGGCAGGTCGTTCTCGTGCAGGGCGTGCAGGACGAGCTTCACGCCGATGAAGGCGAGGATGAACGCGATCCCGTACTTGAGGTACTCGAGCTTGTCGATCAGCCCGCCGAGCAGGAAGTAGAGCTGGCGGAGCCCCATCAGCGCGAAGACGTTCGCGGTGAACACGATGAAGGGGCTCTCGGTGATGCCGAAGATTGCCGGGATCGAGTCGAGCGCGAAGAGCAGGTCGGTCGAGCCGATCGCGAGGAACACGATCAGCATCGGCGTGAAGTGGCGCGTGCCGTCGATCGTGGTGCGGATCCTGGAGCCGTCGAACGAGTCCGAGATCTTGACGCGGCGGCGCAGGAGCCGGATGAGCAGGTTGTCGGTGCCCTCGTCCTCGTCCTCCGCGCCGAACGCCTGGTTCCAGGCCGTGTAGACCAGGAACGCGCCGAAGAGGTAGAAGATCCAGCTGAAGCTCTCGATGAGCTGCGCGCCGAGCAGGATGAAGACGCCGCGGAAGACCAGCGCGATGATGATGCCCACCATCAGCACCTCCTGCTGGAGCTTCGCCGGCACCGCGAAGCGGCCCATGATGATGACGAAGACGAACAGGTTGTCGACCGAGAGGCTGTACTCGGTCAGCCAGCCTGCGACGAACTGGCCGGCCAGCTCGCCGCCGCCGAGGATCAGCATCAGCAGCGCGAACACGAGCGCCAGCGACACGTAGAAGCCGACCCACAGCCCCGACTCCTTCAGGCTCGGCACGTGCGGGCGCTTGTAGACCAGCAGCAGGTCGGCGGCGAGGATCAGGCTCAGGACGACGAACGAGCCGATCACGAACCAGACGGGCAGATCGAGCATGAGGGCCTTCCGAGTGGGTGGGGGCCGAAAGTCTCTCCCCGGGGAGCGGACGGCCGTGCCGGTCCGCGTCACCCGTCCCGCCCCCGGCGCCGCGCAGGGGCGGTGCGTACTGACGGGAGCGGAAAGGCGGGATACTCCCCTTCGCGGATGCGATCCTAGCGCCGATCCGGCGGGATGCGGCCCCGGGGAGGCGGAGCGGGAACGAGGCGATCGGCGCGATGCGTCGAGCGGGTGCCGCGTGGCGAGCACCCGGGTGTTAAACGAGAAGAACCCCCGGTCAGACCGGGGGTTCTTCTCGTGTTGCCGTGGTGACCCCAGCGGGATTTGAACCCGCGTTACCGCCGTGAGAGGGCGACGTCCTAGGCCGCTAAACGATGGGGCCGCGTTTTTGCAACTCGAAGAGTGTTGCACACGGATCCGCATCGACGCAAATCGAGCGCCCGGCCCATCCGGTCTCCGCTCGGCCCCGGCCTTGCCCGCCGCCCGCCGAGGCGGTTGGCTCGGGGCATGAGACTGACGAAACTCGAGCACGCCGCCGTCCTGATCGAGGAGGACGGTGCCCGGCTGGTGATCGATCCGGGGTCCTTCACCCGGCCCGTCGAGGGGACGACCGACACCGTCGCCGTGGTGCTCACCCACGAGCACGCCGACCACTGGACCCCGGAGCAGCTGCGGCGCCTGCGCGACGCGGCCCCGTCGCTCCGGATCCTCGGCCCGGCCGGGGTCGCCGCCGCGGCCGAGGGCTTCGACGTCGAGACGGTCGCCGACGGCGATGTCGTGACGGTGGGCCCGTTCGAGCTGCGCTTCTTCGGCTCCCGTCACGCGGTGATCCACCGCAGCATCCCCGTGATCGACAACGTGGGCGTCCTGGTGAACGGCCGGGTCTACTACGCCGGCGACTCGTTCACAGTGCCGGAGGGCGTCGATGTCGAGATCCTCGCTGCTCCCTCGGGAGCACCGTGGATGAAGATCGCCGAGGCGATGGACTACGTGCTCGAGCTCGCCCCGCGGCACGCCTTCGCGACCCACGAGCAGGTGCTCTCGGAGGCGGGGCGCTCGCTCGGCCACGACCGGCTCGGCTGGGCGGTGCGCGAGGGCGGCGGCGAGTACCACGCCCTCGAGCCGGGCGACGTGCTGGAGCTCTGACGGCGGGACTCGCCCGCGATCACTCGTACCATCCGGGCGCCCGCTCCTCGTGCCGTGGCTCACCGGACCGGCGGAGCCGCCGTCGCCCGAGCGCGAGAAGCAGCAGGGAGAGGCCCAGAGCGAGGATGCTCGGCGGGACGGCGACGAGGAGCGCCGGGCCCGGAGCGACCGCCTGCAGGACACTGCTCGCGCTCGGCTGCCCGTCGGCCACGTCGACCACGAGCGCTATCGACGGCGACACGACGATTAGGGCTGCCAGCCACGCTGGAACCAGGACGAGGGCCGGAGCGAGCGACGGTGTCGACGTCGATCGCCGAAGTGCCAGCGCCGCACACGGGAGGACGAAGACGAGCGCTCCAGGAAGGAGCCCGACCGCCGCGAGGAAGAGGAGGAGGGAGGCGAAGCCGGGTTCCACGAGCGCTCCGAGTCCCGCCAGCGCCGCCGTCACGCCGACCGGGAGGAGGGAGACGGCTGCGGCCCACCCGAGAACGCGCAGCGCGCGGGGCTCCGCGCCATCGGAGACGTCGATCACGAGGTCCTCGAGGGGGCCGGCGAGCGTCGGCCGCCGGTGAAGCGAGGGGTCGACGACCCCTCACGGCCTGCTGGAGTCCTGGCGGTGCAACGACGACGGCCGGGCCGGGGGCGCGCCCCGGCCCGGCCGTCGATCCGATCCCTCACCGGATCAGTAGTACTCGCCCTGGCGGTAGTCCCAGGAGTTGAACTGCTCGGCGAGGTTCAGCATGATGCGCTCGTAGTCGAGGCCGCGGCGGATCAGCACGGGGCCCGGGGTGATCGAGCGCTCGCCGCCCTGCACGGGGATGAGGGCGCCCGAGGCGTCCACCATCGAGACCATGACGCCCTGCTCGTGGCGGGAGTCCTCGTCCTTGTCCGGCTGGATCGAGGAGACGTAGGAGTCTGCCGAGACGATGACGTCGGCCTCGTTCTCGATCCGCTCGCCGATGTTCGCGACGCGGCCGCGGTTGCCCACGCCCGAGGGGTTGGCCGAGCTGGCGAAGGTGAGGGTGCGGTCGCGCTCCCACATGGTGGCGACCAGCTGCTCGGCCGGGCGGCCGAAGCGGATGACGAAGCAGCTGGTGCCCCGTCCGTCGCGGACCAGCTCGCGGGCGTCCTCGTCGATCAGGTCGACGGCCTCGGCCTTCCACGGGAGGATGCAGCCGAGCAGGACGTCCTGGTCCCAGTGCTTCTGGTAGAAGGCGAGGACCTCGTCGTTGAGCTCCGCGAGCTCGACGAGCTGCTCGATGCTGGAGCAGAGCACGACGCCGGGCTTGTTGCGGTTGCGCTGCTTGGCCGAGAACTTGCGCTCGAGGCCTGCACCGTCGGTCGTCATCAGGATGTAGCCGACCTTGGTCGCGCAGACGACCAGTCCACCGGGGGCGTAGAGCGCGTCCACCGCTTCCGCAGGAGCCTGCTCACGCCATTCGATCACCGTCGTGCTGGTCATTCTTTCCCTTTCGTGGTGTCCAGAGACGCCATGGGCGGGGCCCCGGCCGAGCGGAAGCCTAGCGGATCGCCTCCCGTCGTCCGCGGCGGTGATGCCGCGAACGGACGCGCACCGGGCTCCGGATCGACTCCGGTGCCCGGTGCGCGCCCGTCCGCGCCGCGCGCGCCGACGGGACGGCTCAGGCGAGGGCCGTGAGCGAGCCTCGCGCGAGCGTGTTGACGGTCAGATGGAAGCCGACCAGCGAGGCCGGAGTCGACTCGTCGACCGGCAGCGTCGGCACTCCGAGCGCGTGCACCGTGAAGAGGTAGCGGTGCGGGCGGTCACCGGGCGGCGGGGCCGCACCGGCGTAGGCGAGCGACCCGAGGTCGTTGAGCGCCGGGCGCCCCACTTCCGTCGAGCCGGCGGCCAGCTCGGTGACCTCCTTCGGGATGTCGACCAGGACCCAGTGGTGGATGCCGCCGAGGGTCGGCGCATCGGGGTCGAACACGGTCACGGCGTACGACTGCGTGCCCTCGGGGCCGGCGCTCCAGCGCAGGGACGGGCTGGTGTCGCCGCTCCCCTGGGCCTCGGCGAGCCGCTCGCCGTCGGTCACGTCGTCGCTGGACACCTCCAGGGGCGCCGTCGCGGGCAGGAAGTCGAGCGGGTGCGGGGGCGTGCTCCTGGTCAGATCGGTCATGTCGTTCTCCTTCTCTCTCAGTCGGTGACTCGGCCGCGGACGCCGTCGAGCCAGTAGTCGGAGTGGCGGTCCGCGGTCGCCGCGTCGCGGAACGAGTACGTCTTCAGCAGCCAGCGGAAGCGGGTCTTGTCGCGGTCCTGGACGTCGACGAGCTGACGGCTGTGCAGGCCGTCCTGGTTCGCGATGATCAGCAGGTCCGCGTCGCGGATCCGGTGGTACTGCTCGCTGACCTTCGAGAGCGCATCGCGGAACTGCCAGAGCGCCCACAGGTGCGGCAGGTCGTCCGGGTCGGCCGGCACCGTCCGGGTGTCGTAGTAGCGGAAGCTGTGCTCGTTCTCGAGCAGAGCGTGCTGGTCCGACACGATCTGGTTCTTGTTCTGGGCGCGCGAGAGCTCGTCGAACGGGGTGATGTAGACCGCCTCGCGCAGGAGCGCCTGGTTCTCGGGTGAGATGAAGCGCAGGATCTCGCGGCCGTCGACGTACTTCGTGTAGACGAGGTCGGTCTCGGGCGTGCGCAGTCCCAGGAGCGAGATGAAGTCGGCGCGCACCGGGTGCGCGGTCCGCTCGTTGTGCCAGTACAGCTCGCCGTCGGTCTTCTGCGTCTGGGTGTTCGAGAAGCGGTTGTCGGCGTAGACGTCCTGGAAGAAGTCGCCGTTGTTGCGGGTGGCGTACGCGAGCAGCGGCGAGCCGAGGTACTGCGACTGCAGCTCGAGCAGGCCCTCGCCGACGAACGTCAGCTTCTTGCGGTACTTGTCCTCGAGCGCGTCGTCCTGGTCGAGCCAGGGGATCTCGTCGTCGACCGGGTTGTTCGAGATCAGGTGCGCGTAGGTGATCTTCTCGTCGCGCTCGCGCCGGATGCGGGCGAGCGCGTCGACGAAGCCCTGCGGGACGTCGCCGCTGTCGATCAGCGCGGCGATCGCGTCGCGGAAGCGGTCGTAGTCCTTGTAGGGGTCGATGGCGACCGCCAGCAGCGACTGCTGGAGGGTCGATCTGTCGGAATCGGAGAACGTGTAGATGGGCTGCATTGCTCCACTCCTTGCACGTGGATGGGGGACGCCGCCGGCGGGCTCGTCCCGGACTTCCTCTGTCACTCCGCTTCCGCGGTGACGGCCCTCCTCTCCTGTCGTCGCATCGAGACGGCCCCGATCGTCTGCGCGAGGACCGCGAGGACGACGAGGACGATGAGGGTCGGCGCGGTCCCTCCCGTGAGGGGGACGAGTATCCCGGCGCCGACGAGCAGGACGGCCTGGAGGATCCCCTGGTTGCGCTCCAGTCCGCGCATCACCGCGACCCGGGCGCCGTCCTCGAGCCCGTTCATCGCCGGCGCCAGGGCGATCATCGTCGCGGGCCGCACGAAGCCGCCCGCGATCCCGAGCAGGGCCAGGCCGGCGATCGCGGCGCCGAGCACCCCGAGGGTGGTCAGGGCGAGGCCCAGCACCTGGGTGAGCGCCGTCAGCCGGAAGACCAGGGGCGTGCCGGCGATGAGCGGCGAGAGCCGGGCGGCGGCCAGGCCGGCGAGCGTGTAGAGGCCGAGCACCAGGCCGAACGCGGGCAGCGTCAGACGCAGCTCCTGGAACAGCAGCAGCGGGATCACGAAGGTGTAAGCGGCGAGCAGGACGGCGCGGTTCACGGAGTAGTAGAGGGACCAGAAGCGCACCGCGGCGGGCAGGACGGCCGGCCGCACGGCGCGCGCCGCCACTCCCGAGGCGGCGCTCGCGCCGAGCGGCAGGCGGGCAAGGAGCACCACGGCCAGCGCGGCGCACGACACGAGCGCGCTGAGGAGGAACGGCAGCCGGTCCCAGAGCGCGAGCGAGGCGGCCCCGAGCACTCCCGCGCCGAAGGAGGCGAGGAACATTCCGCTCTGCACCCGCGTCTCCTGGCGGCGAGCATCGGCTCCGGCGCGCAGCGAGGAGGCCAGCGCGGCGTCCCGCCCGGCCGTCAGCGAGAAGCCGCAGCCGGCGAGCAGCTGGCTGATCACGACGGCGACCGGATCCGCGTCCAGCACGATCACGACGAGGCCCAGTGCCTTCACGCCCTCGCCGACGACGAGCGCGCCCGCCGAGGACAGGCGGCGTGTGAGCGGCGAGAGCGGGCCGTCGGCGAGCGCCGCCACCACTCCGTAGAGCGCCAGCAGCAGCGCCACGGCCAGGATCGGGTAGCCCCGCGCCAGCAGGAACACCGCGACCACGGGCAGGTGGAAGTAGGCGCGCGAGACGATCCGGTAGACCGTGATCAGCCCGGCGGCGCTGCGGCCGCGCGGGGCGTCCCCGCGCCCGAGGTCAGACAAGGGAGGGCACGACGACGTGCAGTGCGTCGGCGCCCACGTCGCCCTGACGGACGATCGACGCGCCGCCCACGAGGGAGACGATCGTGCTGCTCATCGTGGAGTCGGGGGCGGTGGTGCTGCGGATCAGGTAGTCGCTGTCGCCGCCGAGGTGCTCCGCGGCGAGGTCGAAGTCGACGAGTCCGGTCGACACCGTGCCGCTGATGTTGGCGGAGGTGGCCGCGAGCGGCAGGCCCGCGAATATCGAGAGCAGGTTGATCGGGGCGCTGAGGTTGTGCACGACCGACACCGTGTCCTGGCCCGAGGTGACCCAGTCCGGGACGACGGGCTTGCGGCGCAGGATGACGTTCAGCGGCCCCGGCCAGAACGCTGCGACGAGCGCGTCCATGTCGGCCGTCTCCGGGGCGAAGGCCCAGGTCGCCCAGTCGCGGGGCGCGGAGACGAAGAGGGTGAGCGGCTTCGCGCCGTCCCGCTTCTTCATGTCGTAGAGGCGGAAGCAGGCGCTGCGCGAGAAGGGGCTGGCGAACACGCCGTAGTTCGTGTCGGTCTGCGCGATGACGGTCGCGCCCTCGCGGAGCTCCTGCCCGACGCGCCGGAGCTCGTCGAGATCGGTCGCGTCGATGATCTGTGCCGTCATGGGTAGTGCTCCTGCTGCGCTCGGGCGCGTCCGGGCGGGGCCGGATCGCGTCGCTGTCGTGTGGCCCGCTGACGGCGGCGCCCCACGGAGGGCGCCTGGCGGGTCGGACGGCGGAGGCCGTCCGGATGCGGGTGACCACGGAGGAGAGATGCGGCTGCGTCCTCCCCCCGAGGACGTCTGCCCGGTGAAAGTAGCACGGTGCGCATCCGGCCCCTTCGTGTTCGCGACGCTGCATGACGAAAGAAGTCGTCGACGTCGGGGAGCAGGGTCGGGGATCGGTATGTTCCGCTGACGCGCCGCATCTCCGCGGCGTTCTCCCGGCTCCGCGGATCCGCGCGATCGTCCGTCTGGCGGCGCACCACGGCCGGGGCTGGACGGCTCGCGGCGACCCGGTCTCCGGGCCCTCCCGCTCCTCGACAGAAGGACCGCCCATGACCGACTACTGGCCCGCGCTCCTCATCCTGCTCACGATCGTGGCCGTCGTGGTCCTGATCGTCGTGCTGAAGGTCGAGCCGGTGATCGCCCTCCTCGTCTCGGCCCTCGGGCTCGGCCTCGTCTCGGGGCAGGGCGGCGAGGGGACGGTGACCGCGATGACGTCCGGATTCGGCGCGGTCCTCGGCGACATCGGCCTGCTGATCGCGCTCGGCCTGCTGCTCGGATCGCTCCTGGAGGCGCTGGGCGTGGCCCCGCTGCTCGCCCGCTGGCTCGTGAAGCGCTTCGGTCGGCGCGCGCTCCCGGTCGCCTACGCGCTGACCCTGGGCGTCGCCTTCCCCTCGATCTACTCCGACGTGCTGGTCGTGATGAGCGCACCGCTGACTCGTCTGGCCTCGCGGGGGCTCGGTGCCGGTGGCTACGGGCTGCTGGCCGGCTCCTCCATCGTCGGGATGATCGTGGGCGTGGTCTTCGTCGTCCCCGGAGCCGCCGCGCTGGCCACGGCAGGCATTGCGGGCGCTCCCCTGCCGTCGATGGTCGCCATCGGCGCCCCGCTGGGCATCGTCACCATCGTGCTGACCGTGCTGGTGTACAGCGCCCTGGTGAAGCGCGGCGGCTGGCGGGACGAGCGCGACCTCGAGGGCGGGGCGGTCCCGGGGCCCGCTCTCGAGCCCGAGGCGGGCGCGGCCACGGGAGGCACGGCGCTCGCGACGCGGCGGGTGCCGCTCGCGCTGGCCGTCGCTCCGATCGCCCTCACCATCGTGCTGATCGCCGCGAACTCGCTCACCCAGCTGGCCGAGCTCGACGTCCCCCTTCTGCGGTTCCTCGGCGACGCGCACATCGCGCTGCTGGCCGGCTTGGTGCTGGCCTACGCGACGGCACTGCGGACGCTCCCGAAGGGCGCCGTGGCCACGGCACTGGGCGGAGCACTGACCCGCAGCGGCCCGATCGTCGTCCTGACCGGGGTCAGCGGCAGCCTCGCCGCCGTGGTCGGAGGAACCGGGGTCGGCGACGCGCTCGCCGGCGCCTTCGACGGGCGGGCCCTCTCGCCGATCCTGCTCACCTGGGTCGTCGCGGCCGTGCTGCACGCGGCGATCGGCTCGGTCTCGACGGCCGCGATCACCGCGGTCGGCATCGTCGCCCCGCTGATCCCCGTGCTCGACGTGAACCCGGCGCTGATCGCCCTGGCCGCCGGCTCCGGCGCGCTCTTCCTCGGGATGGTCAACGCCAACGCGTTCTGGCTCTTCAAGTCCGTGCTCGGCCTCACCGTGCGGGGCACGTTCACCGCCTACTCGCTGACGCTCTCGATCGCCTCGGTGATCTCGCTGCTGGCGCTGCTGGTGGCGGGAACGTTCGTCTGAGCGTCGGCCGGCCCCCACGAGGCCACGCTCGCGAGGTCGGCGCCGAACTCGACCCGGAGGCGCACGGGCGCGCCCCCGCGCAGCACGCCCGGCAGCCAGAGGCGGGCGTCATCCCACATCCGCTCGAACGGCACCTCCTCGACCGGGACGAACGCGGCGGCTAGCTCGCTCGACTCGGTGACCTCGCCGGTGACGCGGCGGCAGAGGAAGACGTGCGAGCGCTGACTCCACGCCGGCCGGTGGGGGAAGGAGTAGTCGAGCACGCCGCGCGGCTCCAGGTCGGCCGGGAGGGCGACCAGCCCCGCCTCCTCCTCCAGCTCGCGGACGGCCGCGTCGACGGGCGACTCCCCGGGCTCGAGCTTGCCGCCGGGGGCGACCACGCGGCCCTCGCCGAGGCCCCTGCGCTTGCAGCCGAGGAGCACCTCCGCGCCCCGCGGGCCGTCGCGGAGGACGTAGACGACGCAGACCTCGGGCAGCCCCACCGCGCACCTCCGCTCCGACGGGCCGGGGGCCCGGCACCGCCGTCGTAGGCTAGCCCGGTGACGACGACCGCGCTCGAGCGCTTCCAGGCCCTGCTGCGCGTCGACACCGTGTCCCACTCGGACGAGTCGGCGACCGACTGGAGCCGCTTCCACGCCTTCCGGGAACTCGTCGCCGAGCTCTACCCGGCGCTGCACGCGGCGCTGGAGTCCGAGACCGTCGCCGGCCACTCCCTCCTCTGGCGCTGGCGCGGTGAGGAGCCGGGCGAGCCGGCCGTGCTGATGGCCCACTACGACGTGGTCAGCGTGACGGCGGCGGAGTGGTCGCACGACCCGTTCGCGGCCGAGACGGTCGTCGCCGCGGACGGCCGCACCTCCGTCGTGGCGCGCGGCGCCCTCGACGACAAGGGCTCCCTCGTCGCCCTCCTCGAGGCGGTCGAGGCGGCCGTCCTGCGGGGCGAGCGGCCCCGGCACGACGTGTACCTCCTCTCCACGCACAACGAGGAGACGGCGGGCGACGGCGCCCCCTCGGTCGTCGCCCTGCTCGGCGCGCGCGGGGTCCGCCCGCGCCTCGTGCTCGACGAGGGCGGGAACGTGCGGCGCGGCATCCTGCCCGGCGTCACCACCCCGATCGCCGTGATCGGCGTCACCGAGCGCGGGATCATGAACCTCGAGCTGACCTGCCGCGACGTCGGCGGCCACGCCTCCGCTCCGCCGCCCCCGCCCGGGCTGCTCGCCACCCAGCGGCTCGCGAGGGCGATCCACCGCCTGACCGAGAACCCGTTCCCCTCGACCCTCCCGGAGCCGATCGCCCAGCTGGTGCGCGCGGCGGCCGACCACGCGGACGCGGCCCACGCCGTCTGGTACGCCCGCCCGCACGAGCACCCGGACGCCGTCGTCGGCGCGCTCGCCGCCCACTCCAACCGCTCGGCCGCGATGCTGCGGACGACGGTCGCGATCACCGAGCTGCGCGGCAGCACCGGAGCGAACGTCCTCGCCTCCAGCGCCAGCGCCACCGCGAACGTGCGGATCAACCCGGGCGGCACCGTGGCGGGCGTGGTCGAGCGCATCCGCGCCGTCATCGACGACCCGGAGGTCGAGGTCGAGGTGAAGGTCGCCCACGAGCCCTCCCCCGTCTCCCCCACCGGCGAGCGCGGCGACGGCGGGCCGTACGACCTGCTCCGCGCGGTCGTCCAGGAGTCGTTCCCGGACGCGGTCGTCGCCCCCTACGTGCAGACCGGCGGCAGCGACGCGCGGCACTTCCACGCGATCAGCGACCACGTCTACCGCTTCATCCCGTTCGAGATCAGCCCGCGGCAGCAGCTCGGGATCCACGGGGTCGACGAGTCGGTCGAGGCCGACCAGTTCGAGCGCGCGATCGCCTTCTACGCGCGCCTGCTCGCCCGGCTCTGATCGCGGCGGTCCTCCGGGGTCCGGGAGGACCGCGCAGCGACCGGCAACCTGGGAGAACCGTTCGATGACGCGCCGACCGGTGTTGGCCCGGAGTTCACCCCGCGATGATGGACTGGTCGCAGCGGGGTCGCCTCCGCTGGAGCAGTGCGCAAGTGCCGACGCCGGGTCGCGTGATCCGGCTCCCGCCGATCGTGGAACCCGAGGATCATGTCCCTCCGCCAGGCCGAGTACCCCCGGCCCAACCACTTCATCCTTCACCTGAGCGACACCCACTTCATCGCCGGAGACGGCGGCCTGTACGGCTCCGACGTCGACAGCGAGGCCCAGCTGCGGCTCCTGTTCGACGAGCTGGAGGCGTCCGGCGGACGTCCGGAGGCCATCGTCATCACGGGTGATCTCGCCGACAAGGGCGAGCCGGAGGCGTACGCGAAGCTGCGCGCCGTCGTCGAGCCCGCGGCCGCACGCCTCGGCGCCGAGGTGATCTGGGTGATGGGCAACCACGACGACCGCGGCGCGTTCCGCTCGGGGCTGCTCGACCAGCTCCCGACCACGCAGCCGATCGACCGCGTGCACGACGTCAACGGGCTCCGGATCATCGCGCTGGACTCCACCGTGCCCGGCGCCCACTACGGCGAGATCTCGGACGCGCAGCTCGACTGGCTGGCGGAGGAGCTCTCCAGCCCGGCCCCGCACGGCACGATCCTCGCGCTGCACCACCCGCCGGTGCCGAGCGTGCTCGACCTCTCGGTCCTCGTGGAGCTGCGCGACCAGCCCGCCCTCGCGGAGGTGCTCGAGGGCTCCGACGTCCGCAGCATCATCGCGGGCCACCTGCACTACTCGTCGACGGCGATGTTCGCCGGCATCCCGGTCTCGGTCGCGTCGGCCACCTGCTACACCCAGGACCTCAACGTGCCGGTGGGCGCGACCCGCGCCCGCAACGGCGCCCAGGCGTTCAACCTGATCCACGTCTACGACGGCACGGTGCTGCACTCGGTGGTGCCGATCGGCGCCTCGACCGAGGTGTCCTACGTCTCGGCGAACGAGACGCAGCGGATCCTCGCGGACCACGGCGTCGAGATCGCCGCGGCGACGGCGGCCCCGGTCGCCCGGGACGAGGAGCTCTACCCGCCGCTCGTGGAGCGGGTGGGCGTCAGCGCGTAGCGACGCGACGGGGCGTCGGGGTCGCCCCGACGCCACCGGGCGCCGCGTCGACCGCGTCCTCGGACACGGCCGGCGGTGTCAGCGCCCGCCGGCGCGGTCCCGCGCGAACAGCCATCCGGCGAAAGCCAGCGCCGCGGCCAGCGCGACGCCCACGCCGACGCCCGCTCCCACTCCGATGCCCGGGAACACGAGCGAGCTCGCCAGGCCGAGCAGCAGCCCGGCCACCGCTCCCCCGACGGCCCAGCCCACGGTCAGTCCTCGCGCTCCCACGGAGCCGGGATCGGGTAGTACTCCTCGAGGAACCCGATGACGGCCTTGGTGCGCGCCTCCGCCGAGATCTCGGGGAAGCTGCCGTCGTTGAGGCAGAAGAAGTCGACTCCGCGGTTCTTGAGGAGCTTGCGCATGTCCTTCAGCCCCTGGTGCATCGTCGTGTCGACGTACTTCACCGAGGCGTTCTCCTGCACGACCGCGCGGCCGGTCATCAGCGCGTAGTAGTGGTAGAGCGAGTTGGTGACGGAGACGTCGCTCGCGGAGCGGAAGCGGCTCGCGGCGGTCGCGGTGAACTCCGGCTCGAACTCGGCCTCGAGCTCGGCCATCACGGTCTTGCGGAGCGGCGTGGCGGCGTGCTCGAGGTGACGGGTCGTCATCGCGCCGAAGCGCTCGCGGAGCAGGCGCCGGTTGACGCGGGCCGCGTTCTCGAAGCCGCTGCGGGAGGCGTTGGAGTCGCCCATGCCGATGCGCGTCGTCGCCTCGATGAACTTCGTGATGCCCCCGGGCGAGAAGAAGATCGACGGGTCGACCGGGCGCCCGAAGAACATGTCGTCGTTGGAGTAGAGGAAGTGCTCCGCCAGCCCCGGGATGCGGTGCAGCTGGCTCTCGACCGCGTGGGAGTTGTGCGTCGGCAGCACCGAGAGGTCGCGGAAGTGGTCCTCGCTGCGCACGAGGGTGACGTCCGGGTGCTCGTCCAGCCAGCGCGGGCGCGGGGAGTCGGTGACGATGTAGATGTGCCGGATCCACGGCGCGTACATGTAGACGCTGCGCAGGGCGTACTTGAGCTCGTCGATCTGGCGGAAGCGCGCCGGAGCGTCGTCGCCCTCGCCCACCACGTAGCTCGCCATGCGGGCCGCACGGGCGCGCTGGAACTCCAGGTCGGTGCCGTCGACCCACGAGAAGACGATGTCCACCTCGAAGCGGATGTCGCTGACGAGCGGCTCGAACATGCCCTCGAACGTCGGCCAGGTGCGGCCGTACGCCTCGACGTGGGCGTCGATGGCTTCGGCGACGGGGAGGCTGTTGCGCATGAGCGCGTTCTCGGCGGGAGTGATGATCTCCTCCTCGCCCACCTTCCACAGCTCGAGGCGGACGCCGCTGCGGGCGCCGTAGCGCAGCGATCCCGTCGAGGAGACGCGCGGGCGGAAGAGCTTGAAGACGGAGGCGCGCGGGTACGGCGCGAGCACGCCCTCGGCCAGGAGCTGGGGCGGGGTGCCCCGCTTGTCGACCGTCTTGGCGTAGAAGGGCTCGGTCGCGAAGGCACGCGCCAGCAGCGTGGCCAGCTCGGCGCCGAGCACGCGGTCCACCGCGAGGAAGGGCGAGCCGTCGGTGCCGCGGATGAGGCGGTAGGGGAATTCGGCGGCGTCGAGGACCTCGCCGATGGCGATCAGGTCCTCGGTCCAGGCCGCGCGGGGCGTCGTACTCGAGTTCACCAGCGAGAACAGGCCGGCATGGACCACGACGTCGTCGCGGTCGAAGTGGCGCGGGCGCAGGAGCGGTGACGGAAGAGCACGGACGGAAGGCATGATTCACATTATCCGCCGTGGATTTCGTCCGTGTGACCGGGCCGTCGGCTTGACAGCGACCGCGGGGCCGCACGGTCAGCGCGAGAGCGACCCCAGACGGTCCCCCGCCTTCTCCGCGGCCTTCGCGGCCCGCCTGGCGCGGTGCCGCTCCTCGGCGGCGACGACCCCCAGCGCGAAGGCCCCCTCCCCGCTGCGATCGGCCTCCTTCAGGATCAGCGCACGGGCGGCGAGCGCGTCGCGCTCCTCCCCCAGGGCGTCGGCGAGGTCCTCGCCCGCCTCGGCGAGCGAGCGGCGCCGGGCGCCGACGGCCTCGGGGACGACCGCCCGCCACGCCTCCACGGTGTAGCGGAGACGCTTCGCCGCCTTCCGCAGGTCGTGTCTGGCCTCGAGCGAGCCGCCGGCCGCCGCGGAGCCCGCTGCGGAGATGCGCGCGAGGTCCTTCGCGACGGAGCGGCGCACCAGCGCCGTCGCGCTCGAGCCCGCCCGCGCGGTGCGGGGCGGGTCCGCGAGCAGGGCGTCGAGCGAGGCGAGGAGCGCGAGGTAGCGGCCGCCGCGCAGAGTGCGGTCGACGCGGCGCAGCGCCGCGGCGTGCCGGTGCTCGATCTCCTCCAGCAGGGCGGAGGGGGAGCTCGGGGCGCCCTCGACGGCCGCCAGGGAGGCGCGGAACCGCTCGGCGAGCACCTCCTGATCGCGAGCCGCGCCGAGGACCCCTCCCAGCCAGCGCAGCTCGTCCCGCACGGGGTCGGTCGCCGCACGGTCGAGCACGGAGCGGGAGGCGGCGAGGACGGACCGGAGCCGGCGCGCGAGCACGCGCATCCGATGCAGGGCGTCGTCGGCCTCGAGGCGCACCCGCGGGTCGACGGCGCGCAGCTCGCGCAGGAGCGAGCGGACCGCGGCGAGCGCCGCCTCCCCGCCGTTCCGCGGATCCGGGACCGCCTCCTCGATCGGGCCGCCGGTGGCCCGGGCGAGCTTGGAGGCGCTGGCGGCCGGGCGGGCGCCCGCGGCGAGGAGGCGCTGCTCGATCGCGTCGAGGACCCGCTCGCCCTCGTCCCCAGGGACGTCGACGAGCTCGACCTCCCACTCCCTCCAGCGCCGCTCGCGGCCGGTGCGCTGGTCGCGCGCGGTCACCAGGTCGTCGGCGATCTCGGCGAGCTCCCGCCCGTGGGAGTCGAGGGCGCGGGTGATCGAGCGGACCGTCTCGAGCAGCGCCAGCGGCTCGAGCGGCGCGCGCCCCACCTGCCCGAGCACCGGCTCGCGGACGGCGGACGGGACCGTGCGCGAGGCCGTGAGCTCCGCGTGGATCTCGGTGCGGCCGGAGGAGCCGGGCAGCTTGACGTGCCAGCCCTGGTCGGATCCGCCCTCGCGGCGGCGCAGCGTGATCCGCGCCCGGGACAGAGCGCGCTCGGCGGTGTCGAAGTACTCGGCGCGGAGGGTCACCGGCTCCTCGGTGCGGACGCTCGCGACGCTCCCGGTGCCGGTCAGGTCGGGCAGCCGGGTGCCCGCGTCGACGTCGTACTTGCGCTCGACCTCGGTCTGCACTCTCCGCGCACCGCCCGCCCGGGACGTCGCCGACTCGTTCTCCGCACCGCTGGCCATGCTCCATTGTGATCACGCCCGGCGCCGCTGCGGCACCCCGGGCGGCCAGGGGCGCCCTCGCCCTAGGCTGGAGCGATGACCGCGCCCGTTCCGCCCGTCGCCCGCCGCGTCCCCCTCGAGCGCCGCCACCACGGCGACGTGGTGGTCGACCACTACGAGTGGCTGCGCGAGAAGGAGAGCCCCGAGGTGATCGCGCACCTCGAGGCCGAGAACGCGTACACCGAGGCGGTGCTGGCTCCTCTCGCTCCGCTGCGCGAGCGCCTGTTCGAGGAGATCCGCTCGCGGACGAAGGAGACCGACCTCTCGGTCCCCGTCCGGGAGGGCTCCTGGTGGTACTTCTCGCGCTCCTACGAGGGCCGCCAGTACGCCGTGCACTGCCGAGCGCCGATCAGCGGGCCGGACGACTGGACGCCGCCGTCGATCGCCGAGGGCGGTCCGCTCGAGGGCGAGCAGGTCGTCCTGGACGGCAACGCGGAGGCGGAGGGGCACGACTTCTTCTCGCTCGGCAGCTTCGACGTCTCGGCGGACGGCCGACGGCTGCTCTTCGGCACCGACGTCGAGGGCGACGAGCGCTACACCCTCCGCATCCGCGACCTCGAGACCGGCGAGGACCTGCCGGACGTCATCGAGGGCACCGGCGGCGGAGCGACCTTCGGCGCGGACGCGCGCTTCGTCTTCTACCCGACCGTCGACGAGTCCTGGCGCCCCGACACGATCTGGCGGCACGAGGTCGGCGCCGGGACCCCGGACGAGGTCGTCTTCGCCGAGCCCGACGAGCGCTACTGGATCGGCGTGGGCCTCACCCGCAGCCGCCGCTTCCTCGTCATCGAGATCGGCAGCAAGATCACGAGCGAGTGCCTGCTGCTGGACGCGTCCGACCCGACCGGCTCCTTCCGCTCGGTGTGGCCGCGCCGCGAGGGCGTGGAGTACGAGGTCGAGCACGCCGTCGTCGACGGGCACGACCGCCTGCTGATCGTGCACAACGACGGCGCCCTCGACTTCGAGATCGTCGAGGAGCCGGCCGACCTGTCGCTCGACGCCGACGCCCGGGCCCGCGAGCGCCGCGTGGTGGTGCCGCACCGCGAGGGTCGCCGGATCGAGGGCGTCGACGCCTTCGCCGGGCACGTCGTCGTCTCGTACCGCGCCGACGGAGCCACCCGGCTCGGGCTGCTCCGCGAGGACGGCGCCGGAGCGCGGCTCGAGGAGATCGTCTTCGACGAGCCGCTCTACGACGCTGGCCTGGCGGGGAACCCGGAGTGGGAGCAGCCCTCCCTCCGCCTCGCCTACACCTCGTTCGTCACCCCCTCGACCGTGCTCGCGCTCGACGTCGCGACGGGCGAGCGCACGGTGCTCAAGCAGCAGCCGGTGCTCGGCGACTACGACCCCGCGCTGTACGTGCAGAGGAGGGAGTGGGCCGTGGCGGAGGACGGCACGCGGGTGCCGCTCTCGCTCGTCTGGCGCCGCGACGCCGCCGATCCGGACTCGGCCCCCGCGCCGCTCCTCCTCTACGGCTACGGCTCGTACGAGGCGAGCATCGACCCTGGCTTCTCGATCGCGCGCCTCTCGCTGCTCGACCGCGGCGTCGTCTTCGCCGTCGCGCACGTCCGCGGCGGCGGGGAGATGGGCCGCTCCTGGTACGAGAACGGGAAGACGCTGGCGAAGCGGACGACCTTCACCGACTTCGTCTCCGCGGCGCGGCACCTGGTCGACGCGGGCTTCACCTCTCCGGCCCGCCTGGTCGCGCAGGGAGGGTCGGCCGGCGGCCTGCTGATGGGCGCGGTCGCGAACCTCGCCCCGGAGGCGTTCGCGGGTGTCCTCGCGCAGGTCCCGTTCGTCGACGCGCTCACCTCGATCCTCGACCCGTCGCTCCCGCTCACGGTGATCGAGTGGGACGAGTGGGGCGACCCGCTGCACGACGCCGAGGTGTACGCCTACATGAAGTCGTACTCGCCCTACGAGAACGTCCGCGAGGGCGTGCAGTACCCCCGGATCCTCGCGACGACGAGCCTCAACGACACCCGGGTGCTGTACGTGGAGCCGGCGAAGTGGGTGGCCAGGCTCCGCGAGGTCGGCGCTCCCGCGCTGCTGCGCACCGAGATGACAGCGGGACACGGCGGAGTGAGCGGACGCTACGAGCGCTGGCGCGAGATCGCGTTCGAGTACGCCTGGACGCTGGACGTGCTCGAGCTGGCCTGAGCGCCCCGCCGCAAGCCCCTCCGCCCGTCGTCCGCGGCCAGTAGGGTTCGGGGTGCCGACGGAGGGAAGAGCATGAGCGCAGGCCTGTCGATCGACCGCATCGCCGCATGGGTGGCGGACCAGAGGTGGTACGCGAGCAAGGGGCGGCGCCCCGAGCTGGAGGTCCGCGGCGCCTGGTCGCTGCACCCCGGCGAGGCGGAGGTGGTGGACCACCTCTTCATCGACCGGGCAGGCACCAGCCCGGTGCTGTACCAGGTGCCGGTGACCGTCCACGCGGCTCCGGTGCCCGGGCTCGAGGACGCCCTCGTCTACTCCGACGACTCGCACTACGTGTACGACGCTCCGCGCGACCCGGTGTTCGCCCGCGCCCTGCTCGGGATGATCGCCGACGGTGGCCGCTCCGACGAGGACGGCGCCCAGGGCGGCGCCCGCGCCGAGGGCCACCGGCAGCCGGGTGCCGCGATCGGGGCGTTCGCGTCCTCGAAGGTGCTCAGCGGCGAGCAGTCGAACACCTCGGTGATCGTCCGCACCACGGCCGACGACGGATCCGACGCGACGCCGGTGATCGTCAAGGTCTTCCGCGCCCTCCACCACGGCGACAACCCGGACGTGACGGTGCAGTCGGCGCTCAACGCCGCCGGGAGCGCCCTCGTCCCGCCCGTGATCGGCAACGTGACGGGCGAGTGGGACGACGAGGGCGAGGAGACGGGCCGCGCCTTCGGGCACCTCGCCTTCGCGCAGGAGTTCCTCCCCGGGGTCCAGGACGCGTGGCGCGTCGCCCTCGAGGCGGTCGCCGCCGACTCCGACTTCACCGGACCCGCCCGCGAGCTGGGCCGCGCCACCGCCGAGGTGCACGCGACGCTGGCGGAGGTCATGCCGACCGAGGACACCACGTCCGAGGTCGTCGAGCGGATGGTCGCGGCCATGCGCCGTCGCCTGCGCATCGCCTCGGCCGAGGTCCCCGTGATCGCCGAGGACTCGGAGGCGATCGAGGCCGTGTTCCGCGCCGCCGAGACCGCGCCGTGGCCGAGGCTCCAGCGCATCCACGGCGACTACCACCTCGGGCAGGTCCTGTCCGTGCCCGATCGCGGCTGGGTGCTCCTCGACTTCGAGGGCGAGCCGCTGCGGCCCATGCACGAGCGCCGTCTTCCCGACGTGGCGCTGCGCGACGTGGCGGGGATGCTGCGCTCCTTCGACTACGCGGCGGGTGCGCACGAGCAGGCCGAGCCGGGCGCCTCGAGGGCGGCGTGGGCGGCGGCGAGCCGTGCCGCGTTCCTCGAGGGCTACGCCGAGCAAGCGGGCGACGCGGTCACCGCGCACCGGGCGGTGCTCGACGCGTTCGAGCTCGACAAGGCCGTCTACGAGGCGATCTACGAGGCGCGCAACCGGCCGGAGTGGCTGTCGATCCCGGTCGCCGCGGTGCAGCGCCTCGCCGGACGCTCGTAGGGTGGCAGGCATGAGCGACGACATCGACGACAAGAAGCCCCTGGACCCGCTGAGCGACTTCAGCATCCCGGGCGACACCGATCTGCACACGACCGGCGATGCCTCGGGCGCGGACGGCGACGAGGTCGCGGAGCCCGGAGCGGACGAGGACTGAGCCGCCTGCTCTGCGGGGCCGGCCGCCGGCTCGGCTCCGCGGAGCCGGCGGCCGGCCTAGCCCAGCGGGGCGAGCGGCTCGACCGCCGGCCCCTCCAGCACCGTCCCGTCGGCTGCGAAGCGGGAGCCGTGCAGCGGACAGTCCCAGCTGCGCTCCGAGTCGTTCCAGGTGACGATCCCGCCCAGGTGCGGGCACACCGCCGACACCGCGCAGCGCCTCCCCTCGACGGTGGAGACAGCGACGGGCTGCAGGCCGTCGCGGGCGAGCGAGCCCTGGCCCTCCGCCGGCACCACCCCGGCCGAGCGGGGCGCGCGGAGCGCTGCCGACCAGCCGCGGGCGTACCAGGCGCCCACCGCCAGCCCGGCGCCGAGCCCCTCCGCCATCACCCGCGGCAGCGTGGGCCGGCGGTGCAGCGTCCTCGCCCAGGCCGGCGTCCCGCCCTCGAGGTCGGCGACGAGCGTCATCGCGGCCTGCACCGCGTTGGTCATCCCCCACTTGTCGTAGCCGGTCGCCAGGAAGATCCGTCCGCGGCCCCGCGGCAGCCAGCCCACGAACGGCACACGGTGGAACGGCTCGTAGTCCTGGGCGCTCCACTGCGCGACCGGCTCCGCCCCCGGGAAGGACCGCCGCGTCCAGGCGACCAGGTCGTCCACCGCCTCCGAGGTGACGGGCCTGCGCCCCACCGGGTGGCCGTTGCCGCCGATCAGGAGGAGCCGCTCGCCGTCGCGCTCGGCGTCGCGCACCGAGCGGGACGGCTCGTCGACCGAGAGGTACATGCCGTCGGGGATCGGCGCGTCGGTGCGGAACGCGACCGCGTACGAGCGCAGCGCGGCGATCTTGGCGAAGTAGAGGCCGCGGTCGAGGATCGGCGCGCCCGTGAGCAGGTAGGCCCGGTCCCCGGTCACCGGGCCCGCGCTGGTGCGGACCCGGACAGGAGCGGTCGCTCGCATCCCGAGGGCCCGGACGCCCTGTACCAGGGTGCCCCCGGCGGCGCGGAAGTCGGCGGCGAGCGCCGTGAGGACGTCCATCGGGTCGAACTGGGCCTGGTCGTCGAGGGCCACGGCCGCCGTGCTGGGGAAGGGCACGTCGAGCTCGCCGACGAGGCGGGTCGCGAGGCCGAAGCGGCGCGCGGTCGCGTGCTCCTTCAGGACGGCGTCCACGCCCTCGGGCGTCTGCGCGTAGCTGTAGGCGGTGCGCCTCTGCACCGGCACGCCCGCGCCCTCGCAGTAGCCGAGCAGCCAGCGGAAGCCCGCGAGGTTCGCCGCGACGTAGGCCTCGGTCACCGCGGGGATGTTGCGCTCCGCGATCCGGGAGAGGTGCGCTCCCTGCAGGAGGCTGAGCTTCGCCGTCGTGTTCCCGGTCGTGACCGCGCCGACCTCCCGCGCCTCCAGCACCAGCACGCGCCGGCCGGTCCGCTGCAGGAGGAGCGCGGTGACCAGCCCGGTGAGTCCGGCGCCGACCACGACGTCATCGAAGTGCGCGCCCGGCATGAACTCGTCGGAGGGGATCGGAGCCGCGCCCGCCCGCCAGAGGGAGCGGGGCCGCGGGGCCGTCGTGGTCGTGTCCTCCGGAGTCATCGGGAGTCCCTCCGTTCAGGGGCCGGACGGCCCGTGAGCGACGCTACGCGGAGCCTCCGGGACCGTCACGGTGTTGACACGTCGCGGGACGCGGGCTCAGAGCCAGCCCCACCGCTTGAAGAGCCGGTGCAGCACCACGCTCGAGGCGAGCATCGCCGCGAGCGCCGCTGGGTACCCCCACGCCACGTGCAGCTCGGGCATCACGTCGAAGTTCATGCCGTAGATGCTCGAGATCATGGTCGGCGCGAAGAAGATGGCCGCCCAGGCGGAGATCCGCTTGACCTCGTCGTTCTGCTGGTTGCCCACCTCCGCGAGCTTCTTCATGTCCTCGTTCTGGCGCTGGGCGACGAGGGTCGCGTTCACCGCCAGGATCTCCCGCAGCGTGGTGCGGAAGCCGTCGACCCGCTCGGTGACGAGCGCGACGTGGTCGGCGACGTCGCGGATGTAGCGGCGCAGCTCCACATCCGACTGGAACACCTCGAAGTCGGTGACGAGCCGCCCGAGCATGCCGGTCAGCGGAGCGACCGCACGCTGGAAGTCCAGCACCTCCTGGCTGAGCTCGTAGATGCGTCGGGACACCGCCGGGTCGCCCTCGAAGACCTGCGCCTCGATCTCGTCGATGTCGTTCTCGAGACCGGCGACGACGGGCGAGTACTGATCCACGACGGCGTCGAGGATCGCGTACAGCACGGCGACCGGGCCGACGCGCAGCAGCTCCGGATCGGCCTCCATCCGCCGCCGCACCAGCGAGAGGTCGGGCTTCTCGGAGTGGCGGACCGTGACGACGAAGTTCGACCCCACGAACAGGTGGAGCTCGCCGAAGTCGACCTCCTCGCGCTGGTCGGAGTAGCTGGCGGCGCGCAGCACCACGAACATGTCGCTGCCGTACCGCTCGAGCTTGGGCCTCTGGTGCGCGCTGATCGCGTCCTCGAGGGCGAGCGGGTGCATCGAGAACTCGTCCTCGAGCGCGGCGAGCTCGGCCGCGTTCGGCCGGTACAGCCCGATCCACGCCATCGCGTCGGGCAGCTTCTGCAGGGCGGCGAGCGCCTCCGGGATGCTGCCGGGAGAGACGACCCGGCGGCCGTCCTGGTAGATCGCGTTGTCGACCGTGCTGGTGCGGGCCGGCTCGTCGTCCGGGCGCAGACGCTGGATGGGAGCGGTGTCCTCGGCGGCGGCGCGGGTGCGCGAGCCCAGACCCAGGATCGTCGCGGGGACGCGGGGCAGCTTCACGACCATCTCCTCTGCTCGACCGACGCCCTATTGTGCACCTCCCGGTGAACGGGAGGTGTCCGCTGCGCCGCCGGTGTCGGAGGGCCTCACTAGCCTGGAGTCGCTCCCCCGGACGACGCAGAGGAAGGACGACCGTGAAGCTGCTGCACACCTCGGACTGGCACATCGGCCGCTCCTTCCACGGGCACTCCACGACGGCGGCGCTCGCGACCGTGCTCGAGGCCCTGGTCGAGACGGTGCGGGCCGAGCGCGTGGACGCGGTGCTGATCGCCGGCGACGTCTTCGACTCCGCCGTGCCCGCCGCGGAGCACTACACCCTCCTCACCCGCACCCTCGAGGCGATCCGCGCGGCCGGCGCCGAGGTCGTCCTCACCAGCGGCAACCACGACTCCCCCGCCCGGCTCGGCTTCCAGGCCGGGCTCCTGCGCGGGGCGGGCGTCCACGTCCTCACCGACCCCGAGGCGTACGCCGAGCCGGTCGTGCTGCGGGACGCGTCCGGGCTCGAGGTCGGCGTCCACGGCATCCCCTTCCTCGAGCCCGCCCTCTACCGCCACCGGCACCCGGAGCAGCAGCTGCGCCGCCACGAGGACGTGCTCGCCTTCGCGATGGCGCGGGTGCGCGCCGCCGCCGAGGCGGCGGGCCGTCCCTGGGTCGTACTCGCGCACTGCTTCGCGGTCGGAGCCCCGGCCGCGGTCCTCGAGCGCGACATCACGGCGGGCGGGCTCGACTACGTCTCGGTCGAGCACTTCGCCGCGGCCGACTACGCGGCGCTCGGGCACATCCACGGACGCGCCGAGCTGCTGCCGGGAGTGCGCTACTCCGGAGCGCCGCTGCACTACTCGTTCGGCGAGGCGTCGAAGCCGCGCGGCGCCTGGCTGGTGACGATCGGGCCCGAGGGGCTCGAGGGCGTCGAGTGGTCGCCGCTCCCCGTACCGAGGAGGCTCAGCGTGATCGAGGGCGAGCTCCAGCAGCTGCTGCGCGATCCCTCCCTGGCCGAGGTGGAGGGCGACTGGGTCTCGGCGGTGCTCACCGATCCCGTGCGCCCGCTCGACGCGATGGCGCGCCTGCAGTCGCGCTTCCCCGGCTGCGCCACGCTCGAGCACCGGCCCCCGCACGCCGCGGCCGAGCCGCGCGCGTACGCCGAGCGGATCCGCGGGCGGAGCGACGTGGAGGTCGTCGACGACTTCCTCGCCCACGTCCGCGGCGGCCACGGCGCCACGGACACCGAGCGCGCCCTCACCCTCGACGCGCTCGCTGCCGTCGAGGCCGAGGCTCTGCGGTGAGGATCCGCCGGCTCGCCTTCGCCGGGCTCGGACCGTTCCGCGCCGAGCAGTGCGTCGACTTCGACCGGCTCGAGGACGTGGGCGTGTACCTCATCGCCGGGCGCACCGGAGCGGGCAAGTCGACGATCCTCGACGCGATCGCGTTCGCGCTCTACGGCTCGGTCCCCCGCTTCGACGGCACCGCCTCGCGCCTCCGGAGCGACCACAGCGGCCCCGAGGACGAGACCTTCGCCGAGCTCGACTTCGAGGCGGCGGGGCGCGTCTACCGCGTCCGGCGCTCGCCCGAGTACGAGCGGCCGAAGCGGCGCGGCACCGGCACCACGACCCAGCCGGCGAAGGTCGAGCTGCTGGAGCAGGTCGACGGCGCCTGGGTCGGGCTCTCGTCGAGCGCGAAGGAGGTGGGCGCCGACATCGGCCGGATCGTCGGCCTGACGAAGGACCAGTTCCTCCAGGTGATCCTGCTGGCGCAGAACCGCTTCCACGAGTTCCTGCTCGCGAAGAACGACGACCGGCAGCGGCTCCTGCGCACGCTCTTCGCGACCGAGCGCTTCGATCTGCTCCGCCGCCGCCTGCTCGAGCAGCGCGACGCGAGCGCCGTCGGGCTCGAGGAGGAGCGCGCGGCCGTGACGGCGCTCGCGGACGAGGCCGTCCGGCTCCTCGATGACGGAGCCGAGCCGCCTCTGCCGGACGCCGCCTGGTTCGCCGGGCTGCCGGCGCGGCTCGCCGCTCCGCTCGAGGCGGCCCGGGCCGGCTCCGCCGCGGCCGACGCGGCGCACGAGGCCGCGGGCACCGCTCTCGACGAGGCACGGCGCATCGCCCGGGGCCAGGAGCGGCGCCGGCGCGCCCTCATCGAGGCGGAGGAGCTCGTGGTCGCCGAGGCGCACGTCGAGCAGCAGCGGGCCGCGATCGAGCGCGCGCGCCGGGCCGACGGCGTGCTGCCGCTGCTCCGCTCCGCCCGGGCAGCCGCCGAGAAGGAGCGGGCCGCCCGGCAGCAGCGCGACCTCGCCGCCGACGCCTACGGGGACGCGTCCGGGGGCCCGGCCGCCGAGACGGCCGAACGGCTCGCCGCTGTCCTCGGCGCCCTCGCCGAGGCGCTGGCAGAGGAGCGCCGGCTCCCCGACGCGGAGCGCGTCGCCGAGCGGTCCGCACGCGCCGAGCAGGCGGCGGCGACCGCGCTCGCGGGGATCGAGGCGGAGCTGCGCGAGCTGCCCGCCCGCGTCGACGCGCTCGCCGCCGAGGAGGAGTCCCTGGCCGGGGAGGCCGCCGCCGTCCCCGCGCGCGTCGACGCGCTCGCCGCGCTCGAGCGGAGGATCGCCGCGGCCCTCAAGCGCGATCTCACTGCGGCGGGCCTGCAGCAGCTCCGCACGGCCTACGCCGACGCGGCGCGCGTCCACGGCGAGCGCGCCGCGGAGCAGGCCGCCCTGATCGCGCGCCGGTTCGCCGGGTTCGCCGGGGAGCTCGCCGAGCGGCTGGAGCCGGGCGAGCCCTGCCCCGTCTGCGGCTCGTGCGAGCACCCCCGCCCGGCCGAGCACGACGGCCCGACGACGGTCGGCACCGACGACCTCGACCGGGCCCGCGTCGCGGTGGAGCGCGCCGCCGCCGCCCTCGACGGCGCCCGCGAGCGCGAGGGAGCCGCGGCTCGGGCTCTCGCGGCGCTCGAGGAGCGCGTGGGCGAGGACGCGGATCCGGAGTCGCTCCGCCCGGCGCACGAGGAGCGGCTCGCCTCGGCGCGCCGCGCCGCCGCCCGCATGGAGGAGCTGCGGCGCGAGCGCATCCGGCTGCGCACCCGGATCGACGCTCTCACGACCGGGCGGGACGCCGCTCGTGAGGAGCACCGCGCCCGCGCCGACGAGTCCGCCCTCGCCGCTGAAGCGCTGCGGCTGCTGCGGGAGCGCGTCGAGGCCTTCCGCGACGGCGCGACGAGCGTCGCCTCGCGCGTCGAGCAGCTGAACGCCCAGCGCCGTCGTGCCGTCGCCCTGGTCGAGGCCGAGGAGGCGGCCGTCTCGCGGTCCGAGGCCGCCGCCGCCGCCCGGGAGGAGCTCGCCGAGGTCCTCGCCGAGCGCGGCTTCACGACCGCCGAGGAGGCCGAGTCGGCCGCGCTGGCCAGCGGGGACCGGGCGCGGGCCGAGGCCGTCGTCGCCGAGCACGAGCGACGGCGGAGCGCGACGGAGGCGGTGCTCGCCGACCCGGAGCTCCGCGGACTGCCGGGCACGGCCGTCGACCTCGCCGACGCCGAGGGGCGCTCGCGCGAGGCCTCCGCCCGTCGCGACGAGGCGCGAGCCGGCCTCTCCGTGCTCGAGCACCGCTCGGAGCGCCTGGCCGAGCTCGCCGCGACGGCCGCGGGCCGCCTCGCGGTGCTGGGTGAGCGCCTCCGCCGCCACGAGGAGCTGCGCGCGCTGGCCGAGACCGTCTCCGGCCGGGGGCAGAACACGCGCCGGATGGACCTCGAGGCCTTCGCCCTCGCCGGACGTCTGGAGGAGATCGTGACCGCGGCGAACCTCCGCCTCGACGCGATGACCAGCGGCCGCTACGCGCTCGCCCACGACGACTCGCTCGCCTACCGCGGCGCCGCCTCCGGCCTCGGGATCGACGTGCTCGACGCCTTCACCGGCGTCCGCCGGCAGCCCGCCTCGCTCTCCGGCGGCGAGACGTTCCTCGCCTCGCTCGCCCTCGCCCTCGGCCTCGCCGACGTGGTGACGGCGCAGTCCGGCGGCATCTCGCTCGAGACCATGTTCATCGACGAGGGCTTCGGCTCGCTCGATGCCGAGACGCTCGAGACGGCGCTCAGCACGCTCGACGAGCTGCGGTCGGGCGGTCGGACGATCGGCCTGATCAGCCATGTCGACGCGATGCGCGAGCGGCTTCCGATCGGCCTCCGCGTCGCGGTGGGGCCGCGCGGCGACTCTACGATCCTCACCGGCTGAGCGGCCGCTCACGGGCGAAGGGGCGACGACGTCCCGCTGGCTCCTCTCGCACTGCAGCAGCGAGCGCGCCCGCGCCCGCTGCTAGGGTCGTGCGCAGTGACACGGGGTGCCCGCCAGGGCTGAGAGAAGACCCGTTGAACCTGATCTAGTTCGTACTAGCGAAGGGATGTCGCGAATGAGCATTCGCACGCCTGTCCACCCGACCCTCCCCGCCGACGCGGCGCCCGACCCGGCGTCCGTGGGTCGCGATCTCGCCGAGCTCCGCGCCGCCGGGCCCCTGGTGCAGTGCATCACGAACGCGGTCGTCACCGGCTTCACCGCCAACAGCCTCCTGGCCCTCGGCGCCAGCCCGGCGATGTGCGACCTGCCCGGCGAGGCGGGCGTCTTCGCGGGCCTCGCCTCGGCCGTGCTCGTCAACCTCGGCACGCCCGGAGCGGAGCAGCGCGAGGGTGCTCGCGAGGCGGTCGCCGCGGCCGGACGCGCCGGTACCCCGTGGGTGCTCGATCCGGTCGCCGTGGGCCCGCTGCCCGTCCGCACCGCTCTGGCGGTGGAGCTGCTCGAGGCGCGGCCCGCGATCATCCGCGGCAACGCCTCCGAGATCCTCGCCCTCGCGGGAGCCGGTGCGGGCGGCCGCGGCGTGGACGCCGTCGACACCGCCGAGCAGGCGCTCGACTCCGCCCGCGTCCTCGCCCGCCGCACCGGAGGCGTGGTCGCCGTCTCGGGAGCGGTCGACCTCGTCACCGACGGCGAGCGGATCGTCCGGGTCACGGGGGGCCACCCGCTGCTGACCCGCGTGACCGGCGGCGGCTGCGCGCTCGGCGCCGTGATGGCGGCGTTCCTCGGCGCGGGCGCCCGCCCGCTCGACGCGGCCGTCAGCGCTTCCGCGGTCTGGGGCCTCGCCGCCGAGCGGGCCGCCGCCGCGAGCAGCGGTCCCGGATCCTTCGCCGTCGGCCTCCTCGACGCCCTCGCTGCCCTCCAGCCGGCCGACGCCGAGGCCGGGGCGCGCATCGCATGAGCCTCGACCTCTCGCTCTACCTCGTCACGGACACCGCCCAGTGCGGCCAGCGCGGCGTGCCCGCGGTGGTCGCCGCCGCCGTCCGGGGCGGAGTCACGACCGTGCAGATCCGCGATCACGACGCCCCCGCCGCCGAGCTCGTCGCCCTGACCCGGGCCGTCGCCGCCGTCCTCGACGAGCGCACGACCCTGCTGGTCGACGACCGCGTCGACGTCGCCCTCGCCGCCCGCCTCGCGGGCGCCCGCGTCCACGGCGTCCACCTCGGGCAGTCCGACCTCCCCGTCACCGCCGCCCGCTCGCTGCTCGGTCCCGACGCGGTGATCGGGCTCACCGCGAACACCCCCGAGCACCTCGCCGCCGTCCGTGCCCTGCCCGCGGGGACGGTCGACTACCTCGGCGTCGGCGTCATCCGGCCCACCGCGACCAAGCCCGACCACCCCGCTCCCCTCGGTGTCGACGGGTTCGCCGCCCTCGCCGCGGCCGCGGCGCTGCCCTGCGTCGCCATCGGCGGAGTCGGAGCCGCGGACGCGGGGCCACTCCGCCTCGCCGGTGCGGCCGGCCTCGCGGTCGTGTCGGCGCTCTGCACGGCCGCCGACCCCGCGGCGGCCGCCCGCCTGATCCGAGCGGAGTGGGACCGGTGACCGCCGGCGCACGCGTCCCCCGTGTCCTCAGCATCGCCGGCACCGATCCGACCGGCGGTGCCGGCGTCCAGGCCGACCTCAAGTCGATCGGCGCGCTCGGCGGCTACGGCATGGCGGTCGTCACCGCGCTCGTCGCGCAGAACACGCACGGGGTCCGCTCCGTGCACCTGCCACCCGCCGCGTTCCTCCGCGAGCAGCTCGACGCGGTGAGCGACGACGTCACGATCGACGCGGTGAAGATCGGGATGCTCGCCACGGCCGAGTACGCCGGAGTCGTCGCCGAGTGGCTCGACGAGGTCCGCCCGCCCGTCGTGGTCGTGGATCCGGTGATGGTCGCGACCAGCGGTCACCGGCTGCTCGCTCCCGAAGCCGAGGACGCCGTGCGCGACCTGCTCCGCCGCGCCGACCTGCTGACGCCGAACCTCCCCGAGCTGGGCGTGCTGGCCGGAGAGCCGACCGCCTCCGACTGGCCGGCCGCGCTCGCGCAGGGAGCGGCACTCGCCCGCGCCCTCGACGCCGCCGTGCTGGTGAAGGGCGGCCACCTCGACGGCCCCGCCACCCCGGACGCGATCGTCACCCCCGACGGCCTCGTGCGCGAGGTCCCCGGCGAGCGCGTCGCCACCTCGAACACGCACGGCACCGGGTGCTCGCTCTCGTCCGCGATGGCGACGCTCCTGGCCGGGCGCGACGCCTCCTCCGACGCCCTGGTCGAGGCGCTGACGGAGGCCAAGGAGTGGCTGACCGGCGCCCTGCGCGCCGCCGACGCCCTGGAGGTCGGCACCGGCAACGGCCCGATCGACCACTTCCACCGGCAACGTCCTCCGGCGTTCTGCGCGGACGTCTGGGAGCGGACCCGGACCCTCCGCGACGAGATCGACGCGCTCCCGTTCGTGCGGGCCCTCGGCGACGGCTCCCTCGGGCGGGAGGACTTCGAGTGGTACCTCGAGCAGGACGCTCTCTACCTCACCGAGTACGCCCGCGTCCTGGCCGTGGCGGCGCAGCGCGCGCCGACCACCGCCGAGCAGGTCTTCTGGGCCGAGGGCTCGGCGTCCGCCCTCGCGGCGGAGGCGCAGCTGCACCGCGACCGGCTCGGGACCAGGGACGCGGCTCCCGCGCCCGTGACCCGCGGCTACACCGACCACCTGCTCGCGGTCGCCGCGCGGGGCGGCTACGGCGAGATCGTCGCCGCCCTGCTCCCCTGCTTCTGGCTCTACGCCGACGTCGGGTCGCGCCTCGCCGCCTCCGGGCACCCCGAGCACCCCTACGCGGACTGGCTGCTCACGTACGGCGACCCGGTCTTCGCGACGGCCACCGAGCGGGCGATCGAGTTCACGGAGCAGGCCGCCCGCGACGCCTCACCGAGGCAGCGCGCCGCGATGAGGGACGCGTTCCTGCGGTCGAGTTCGTTCGAGAAGGACTTCTTCGCCGCACCGCTCGCCCGGACCGGCTGAGCTCTCAGCCGGCCCGGTCGGGTGCGCTCAGCCGATCGCCTCGCGCAGGACGTGCATGAGGGCGTCCAGCTGCACCGTGTCGGCCGAGGCCGTCTCGGCGTCCGCGCCGTCGAGCGCCCGGGCGGCGAGACCGGCCTTGGCGTCGATGAGCTCGGCGATCTTCGCGTCGATCGTGTGCGCCGCGATGATCCTCCACGCCGTCACCGGCTCCTCCTGGCCGATGCGGTGCACGCGGTCGATCGCCTGCGTCTGCTCGGCCGAGGTCCACGACAGCTCGGCGAGCACCACGTTGGAGGACGCCTGCAGGTTCACGCCGACTCCCGCCGCGGTGAGCGAACACACGGCGACAGAGACGTCAGGGTCCTCGTTGAAGGCGTCGATCTGCGTCTGGCGGAACGCCGCGGTCTGGTCGCCGCGGATGGAGACGGACGTCAGCTCGCGCTTCTCGAACGTGTCCTCCGCCTGGTCCATCACGTCGATGTGCTTCGCGAAGAAGACGACCTTGCCCACCGAGCGGGCCAGCTGCGAGGCGTAGTCGGCGGCCAGCGCCGCCTTGGCCTGGCCGATCCGGCGCACCATGGTGAAGACGTTCTCGCCGGTCTTGGCCGACTTCGACTCCTCGAGCTCGCTCTGCGCCACGATGCGGATGAACCGCTCGCGCTCGTCGTCGTCGAGCTCGTGCGTGATCGAGGAGGTGACCGCCCTGAAGCGCTGCAGCATGCGGGCGCCGAGCTCGCGCTCGGCCTTCTGGATGGAGCGGCCGAGGTCGTCGTCCAGCTCGACGGGCAGGTCGACGATCCGCTTCGACGGCAGGTCGGCGGCGACGTCGATCTTCTTGCGCCGGACGATGCCGAGGTCGATCACGGCCTCGCGCGCCTCCGGGTAGAAGCCCGTGTCGGCGGGGGTGAGGCCCGTCTCCTCGAGGCGGCCCATCAGCTCCGGCCCCGGCTTGGTCTCGTCGATCCAGCCGAGGAAGCGCCAGATGGCGCGGAAGTCGTCGACGTCGTTGATCAGCGGGGTGCCGGTCAGCGCGATCATCAGCGGATCGTGCCCCGGAGTGGTCTCGCGGATCCTCGACGCCAGCGCGAGCACGCTCTGCGAGCGCTGCGAGCGGAGGTTCTTGATGAAGTGCGCCTCGTCGACGACCATGCCGCGGAAGCCCAGGCTCCCGAGCCAGCCGATGTGCCGGTCGAGGATGTCGTAGTTGACGATGACCACGTCGGCGAACGCGTCGAGCGTGCCGCCGTCTCCGTGGATGACCGTGGCGCGCCGCTGCGGGGTCCAGTGCTCGACCTCGCGCGCCCAGTTCATCTTGACCACGTTCGGCACCACCGCGAGCAGCGGGTACGCCCCGACCACCGAGGCGGCGAGGAGGCTCTGCGCGGTCTTGCCCAGACCCGGCTCGTCGGCGAGCAGGAAGCTGCGGTGCCCCTCGCGGGCGCTCTCGATGAAGCGCGCCTGGTGCGGCATCAGCTCGCGGCCGCGCGGCGAGACCCGGTCGAGCTTCGGCGACTCCGGGAGCTCCATGCTCGCGGCCCGTCCGCCCGCTCCGTACTCGAACGCCTTGAAGAGCGGCCCGAGCAGCTCCCAGTCGTCGAGCCTGCGGCGCGGCGCCGGAGCCGAGGCCTCGGCGATCGAGAAGTCCGGCGGGAGGAAGGGGTTCGCCAGCTGGCGGGCGCGCACCGACTGCGGCACGACCTGGTTGACCGGCACCTCGGGCTTGGGCTCCGGCTCGGTCACGATGAGCAGCTCGTCGGGGCTGAGCTCCGCGCCCGCCTCGAGCAGCCAGTCGCGGCGGAGCTTCTGCGCGGCCGCCGTGACGCCGGCCTCCGATTCGAGCAGCGCGATCAGGCTGGTGTCGCGGGCGGCCGTCTTGGCCAGGATCGTGGCGATGCCGTCGAGGCGCTTCATCTCCTCGGCGCGCTGCGCGTCGCTGAGCGAGGGATCGACCTTGACCCGCTTGCGCTCCTCGCGCATCAGGAGGGCGATCACCAGGAACTTCGTCCGGTTGGTCGGCCCGACCTTGCCGGTCTGGGCCTTCGCCTCCACCTCGCGGACGCGGCGGGCGAGGATCGGGATGATCCCCGCGTTGTCCACGCCGCGCGAGCGCGATCGGGGTCGGCTCCCGGCGGCGTTCGACGCTCGTCGCGTCTGACCGGACTGACGCTGGCCGCTGCGAGCCATGCTCCTCCTCGATGTCTGACGGGGGGCGGAGGAGGGGTTCCCGCGCGCTGCCGTCGCCGTGCATCCGCCGGATCGCCTCCGGGGAGGTGTCGGGCGTCGGTGCATCCGGTGGCCGTCGGGAGCTCCGAGCAACGGGTCTGGGACCCGGTCGCAGCATCCCCGGCGTGCGGGTGCGGCGCCAGTCTACTCCTCGGGGCGGTCCGGTCGGCGCTCCGCCGCGCGGACGGTCGCGCTCGTCGTCATTCCGGGGTCGGGACGCGGATGACGAGGCCCGCCGCCACGAAGACGCCGACCGCGGCGAGGCTCAGTGAGGACCAGATCGCGTCCGGGAACGCGAACGGCAGCACCGGGTTCCACAGCACGAGCACGGGGACGAGCCCGATCAGCCAGAGGAGTGCGCGCGCCTGGATCGCGAACCAGCCGATGACCGCCGCGAGGATCGCGACCGGGTAGCGGATGAAGTCGTAGGCGTCGGAGCCGACGAGGGCGAGCCCGGCCAGCAGCACGATCGCGCCGAGGATCCCGGGCGCGAGCGCCATGCGGGCGCGGTCGCGCGAGGGGTAGCGGGCGGCGGTCGCGCGGGACGGCTTGCGGGTGCTCACCCCTCGATCGTAGGCGCGCGAATACCCCGCCCGGGTACCGCCTGCGGCGCGTAGGCTGGAGGAGTGATCGAGGACCTCAAGAAGCGCTCGCTGCACCGTGCCCGGATCCTGGGCGGCCAGATGCGCGGCCTCGAGCGGATGATCGAGAACGAGGACTACTGCGTCGACATCGTCACGCAGTCCCTCGCGATCCAGAAGTCGCTCGGCTCGCTCAACAAGCTCATCGTCGAGAACCACCTCCGCACGCACATCACCGCGATGTTCGAGGAGGGCGGAGACGCCCGCGAGGCGGCCATCGCCGAGCTCGTGAAGATCTTCGAGCTCTCCAACAACCGCTCGTGACCGCCGGCCTCGTCGCCGCGGCGCGGGTGCGCCCGCTGCTGCTCGACGGGGGCCTGGGCACGGAGCTGGAGGCGCAGGGCGCCGCGGTGGACTCCTCGCTCTGGAGCGCCCGGGTCCTGCTGGAGGAGCCCGGCCGGGTCGTCGCCGCGCACCGCGCCTTCGCCGAGGCGGGCGCCCGGGTCGCGGTGACCGCGAGCTACCAGGTGTCCGCGAGCGGATTCGCAGCCGCGGGGCTGGCCCCGGGCCTCGTCGAGCGCGCCCTCCGGGAGAGCGTCGACCTGGCCCGGCGCGCGCAGAGCGGCTGGGTCGCCGCCTCCGTCGGCCCTTTCGGTGCGAGCCTCGGCGACGGCTCCGAGTACCGCGGCGACGACGGCCTCACCGTCGGCGAGCTCGCCGCCTGGCACCGCCCGCGCCTGGAGACCCTGGCCGCGGCCGGGCCCGACCTGCTCGCCGTCGAGACCATCCCGTCGGTGCGGGAGGTGCGGGCCGTCGTGAAGGCCCTCGCGGGCTCCTCGGTCCCCGCCTGGATCTGCGTGAGCGGCCGTTCGGGCCGCACCGCGTCCGGCGAGCCCCTGGCCGAGGCGCTCGCCGTCGCCGCCGCCTCCGAGGAGGTCGTCGGCGTGGGAGTGAACTGCTGCCCGCCCGGCGACGTCGCCGAGGCGGTCCGCATCGCCCGCTCCGTCACCGGCAAGCTGGCCGTCGTGTACCCGAACAGCGGCGAGGAGTGGGACGCCGTCGAGCGTCGCTGGGCAGGCGACGCGGCCTTCGACCCCGCGCTGGTCGCCTCCTGGCGCGCGGCGGGAGCGGATCTGATCGGCGGCTGCTGCCGCGTGGGACCTGCGGCGATCGCTGCCCTTGGACGAAGCCTGGAGGAGGAGTCGTGACCACCCTGAGAGCCGTGCGCGGCGACCTCACCCGCGAGCACGTCGACGCGATCGTGAACGCGGCGAACTCGTCGCTCCTCGGCGGCGGCGGCGTCGACGGCGCGATCCACCGCGCGGGCGGACCGGAGATCCTCGCCGAGTGCCGCCGGCTCCGCGGGACCGAGCTGCCGGACGGTCTGCCCGCCGGCTCCGCGGTCGCCACGACCGCCGGCCGCCTCCCCGCCCGCTGGGTCGTGCACACCGTCGGTCCCGTCCACTCGCGGTCGGAGGACCGCAGCGCCGTCCTCGCCTCGGCCTACCGCGAGTCGGTGCGCACCGCCGTCGGTCTCGGTGCGCGGACGCTCGCCTTCCCGGCCGTCTCGGCGGGCGTCTACGGCTAGCCGATGGACGACGCGGCGCGCATCGCGGTGGAGACGGTCCGCGAGGCGACCGCGGACGGCGCACTCGTCGAGGTCCGGTTCGTCCTCTTCTCCGCGGACGCCCTCGCGGCCTTCGAGGCCGCCCTGGCCGCGGAATGACGGAAGGGGAGCCGACCCTGCGGTCGACTCCCCCTCCACGGTGCTGCGCTAGGCCGTCTTCGGCCGCGCGAACTCGTCATAGGGCAGCGTGATCGGGCGGGTCCGCGGAGGCATCCGCACGACCGCCTCGAGCGCCGGGCCCAGTGCCTCGCGCCACGCGCGGTAGCCGTCCTCGTTGAGGTGCAGGCCGTCCGGCGAGTACTGCTCGAGCAGCCCGGCGTCCTCGCCCGCGAGCACCGGCCACAGGTCGAGGTAGCCCGCGTGCGCCGTGGGCGCGAACTGCCACAGGTGGCGGTTGATCTCGCGGATCTGCGGCGCGAACTCGTGTCCGCGCGGCAGGACCGAGGTCACCAGGATGCGCACGTCCGGGAGGTCGCGCCGGAACGTCGCGACGATCGTCTCGATGTTGCGCACGACGTGCTCCGTCGTGCGGTGCCAGGCGAGATCGTTGGTGCCGATCAGCAGCACCACCGTGTCCGGCTCCTGCGCGACTAGCTCGGCGAGCCGCGCGACGACGTCCGCCGTGGTGGCCCCTCCGACTCCCTCGTCGACGACCGTCGACTCCGTCAGCCACTCGCCCCAGGCTCCCGCCTGGATGATGCTGTCCCCGATGAAGAGGACCTTCCCCAGCTGGAGTCCGCGCCCCGCGTCCGTACTCGACCGTTCGCTCATCGTGCTCCTCTCGTCGGCGTCCCGGGCGGCCTCGCCGCCGCCGGACCCCTCCATTGTCACCGCTGCACCCGGCGCCCGCCAGGGGAGCGCTCGTCGCCGGAGTCCGGCAGGTCGGCCGCGGTGGCCGTGATCCGGTTGGCCATGCCGTTGAAGATGATGCCGTGGAAGGGCAGGATCGCGAACCAGTAGAGCCTGCCCGCGAGGCCCTGCGGGAAGAAGACCGCGCGCTGCGTGTAGACCGAGCCGCCGTCTCCGGAGGGCTCGGCGCGCATCTCGAGCCAGGCCCCGCCGGGCACCTTCATCTCGGCGCGCAGGCGCAGGAGCTTCGGCCGCTCGATCTCCTCGACGCGCCAGAAGTCGAGGGCGTCGCCGGCGTGCAGGCGCGCGGAGTCGCGGCGCCCGCGCTGCAGGCCCACTCCCCCGACGAGGCGGTCCATCCAGCCGCGGATCACCCATGCGAGCGGGAAGGAGTACCAGCCGTTGGTTCCGCCGATGCCCTCGATGACGCGCCAGAGCTTGGCCGGGTCGGCCTGGGTGCGGCGCTCCTTGAGGTCCACGTAGACCGTGTGGCCGGCCCACTCCGGGTCGCTCGGCAGCGGATCGCTGGGAGCGCCGACGACCTCCGCGTTCTGCCAGCTCGTCTCGATCTCGCCCGCCTGCATCTTTCCCAGCGCGAGCCGGACGGCGCGGCGGTAGGAGGTCAGCCCGCCCTCGGGGTCGGGGATGAGCGCGCGGATGTCCTGCTCGTGCACGACGCAGTCGTACTGCAGCGAGGCGATGATGGGCACCGCGAGCGAGCGCGGGATCGGCGTGACCAGGTTGACCCACTGCGAGGCCAGCCACGGGGTGAACACCGGCAGGGACGCGATCGGCCGCTGCGGGAGCCCGGCCTCGACCGCGTAGCCGTTCATCATCTGGCCGTAGCGGAGCACGTCGGGCCCGCCGATGTCGAAGGTGCGGTTGAGCGTGGCGTCCTCGAGCGACGCGGAGCCGATCAGGTAGTGCAGCACGTCGCGCACGGCGATCGGCTGGATGAAGTTGCGCACCCACTGCGGCGCGGGCATGTACGGCAGCACGTCGGTGAGGTGGCGCACCATCTCGAACGAGGTCGACCCGGAGCCGATGATCACGCCCGCCTGCAGGGCGATCGTCGGCACTCCCGACTCCATCAGGATCCGGCCCACCTCAGCGCGCGAGCGGAGGTGCTTCGAGAGCTCCTGGCCCTCGGGGTGCAGGCCGCCGAGGTAGACGATGCGGCCGACGCCGGCCGACCTCGCGGCCGTGGCGACGTTCTGCGCGGCGCGGCTCTCGACCTCCTCGAAGTGGGCGTGGTCGTTGCCCGAGCCCATCGAGTGGACGAGGTAGTAGAGGACGTCGACGCCCTCGACCGCGGCCTCCAGCGACTCCGGATCGCCGAGATCGCCCTGGGCGACCTCGACCTCCTCCGCCCACGGCACGTCGACCAGCTTGCGCGGGTCGCGCACCAGGACGCGCACCCGGAAGCCCGCCTCGAGGAGGCGCGGCGTCAGCCGGCCGCCGATGTATCCGGTCGCGCCGGTGACGAGCGCGAGGGGGCGCGCCGAGTCGGAGGGGGTTTCGCTCATGCGGCCACGGTACGCCGATGGCCCCGGGACCTCTCCCGCTGGTGCGGGCCCGCGGCCCCTGCTAAGCGGCGGCCGGCATCCCGCTCAGTCGATGCCGAGGACTTCGCGGACCTGCACCACGTCGTGGTTCATCTGGCGGATGAGGGGCTCGACGCCCTCGTAGGCGACCTGGCCGCGGATCCGGCCGACGAACGCCACGTCGACCACGCGGTCGTAGAGGTCGAGGGTGTCGAGCGTCTGGTCGAGCACGTACGCCTCGACCTGCTTGGGCGGCACTCCGACGAAGGTCGGGTTGCTGCCGACCGAGATCGCGGCGGGATGCGTGACGCCGTCGGTGGTGAGCCGGCCCGCGTAGACGCCGTCGGCCGGGATCAGGCCCTGCGACTGCGGCGAGAGGTTCGCGGTCGGGAAGCCCAGCTCGCGGCCGCGCTTCGCTCCGTGCACGACCACGCCGCGGACGACGGGCTCGTGCCCGAGCAGGCGCGTCGCGTGCTCCACGTCGCCCTCGGCCAGCAGCTCGCGGATCCAGGTGGAGGAGACGCGGCGCCCGTCCTCGGGCCGCACGTCGTCGATCAGCTCCACCTCGAATCCGTGCTGCCCGCCGAGCACGCGCAGCAGGTCGACGTCGCCCGCTCCCCGGGCGCCGAAGCGGAAGTCGGAGCCGACGAGGACCACGCGGGCCTCGAGCGCCTCCACCAGCACCTGCTCGACGAACTGCTCGGGCGAGAGCGCCCGGAACGCCTCGTCGAAGGTGAGCAGCAGCGTCGCGTCCACGCCGGTCCCCGCGAGGAGCTCGAGCTTCTGCTCGTTGCCGACCAGGACGGGCGGGCACTTCTCCGGCGCGATCACGCTGAGCGGATTGCGGTCGAAGGTGACGACGACGGCGGCGAGCCCCTGCTCGCGGGCCCGCTCGTGCAGCCGGCCGATGACTGCCCGGTGCCCGGAGTGGACGCCGTCGAACTTGCCGATCGTGACGGCGGAGGGTCCGATCCCGGCCAGGTCGCCGGGGCGGGTCTCGACGCGCATCAGGCGGCCGCCCGGGGCGTGCGCCGCCCCTGCACGCGGAGCCACCAGAGGCCGAGCACGGGCAGGACGAGCGGGATGAGCAGGTAGCCGGCGCCGAAGGCCGCCCACACCGTCGACTGGCGCCCGAACGGGTCGGCGCTCGCGAGCCCGAGGAGCTGCGGAGCGAGGAGGCTGAGCGCGCCGACCACGAGCACGCCCACCAGCTCGAAGGTGATCGTCACCCACGCGACGCGCTGCCAGGCGCGGCCCGGGACGATCAGGGCGACCGTCGCGACGATGTACACGACGGCCGAGAGCGCCGAGAGCGAGAACGCCAGCGGCGCCTCGTCGAACCGGTCGATGATCTGGAAGACGGAGCGCCCCGTCGCGGCGAGCGCGAGGATCCCGTAGACCACGACCAGGAGGCTGCCGATCCCGCGCGAGCGGGCGGAACGGGTCGGCTCTCCGCTCCCGGGGGCCGAGGGGACTGAGGGGTCGTGAGCGGCCCGTCCGGACGCATCGCTGGCTGGTTTCGACATCGCACGTCCATGCTAGGCGCTCGCCGGGCCGGGCCCGGTGGCGGGCCCGATCAGGCGCTCTGGAAGAACCAGATCTGGTGCATCCGGTAGACCATGACCGCGATCGAGAGGCAGGCGACGCCCAGGATCACGGTGCTCCAGCGACTCCGCTCGATGAGCGCCCAGAACCCGGCCGCGAGCGGCAGGAGCAGCGCCGAGATCAGGTAGATGTAGTACTCCGGCAGGCTCCCCGACGGGCGGTTGCCGACCAGCGGCGACACGATCGCGACCGCCAGCTGGACGATCAGCAGCAGCTCGACGATCGCCGTCGCGCCGACCGAGACGTCCGAGGGACGGCGGGCGAGCAGCCCGAGCACGAGGCAGAGCAGGCCGGCCGCGACGGCGATCCCCACCTGGAGGATCGTGAACCACTCGATCACGAGGCGGCCGTCCGCAGGTCCTCGGTCGGGAAGTTGACGACGCTCTTGAGCTGGGTGCCGCGCCGCTCGGCGAGGCCGATCAGCCGCTCCCCCGGGCCGACCGCGGCGAGGAGGCCCTTCGCTCCCGCCACCGCCTCCGGGGCCGGGATGCGCTTGCCGTTCGCGAGATCGCCCGCCTCCTGGGCGTCGAGGCGCAGCAGGGGGAACAGCTCGCCCGCCACCAGCGTCGGCGGCAGGAGCGCGGCGGGGACGTCGAGCTCGTCGATCTCGCCGGCCTGCGCCACGGAGAAGGGGCCGACCGCGGTGCGCCGCAGCGCGGTCAGGTGGCCACCGACTCCGAGGGACGCGCCCAGGTCGCGGGCGAGCGCGCGGATGTAGGTGCCGGAGGAGCAGGTGACGCGCACGTCCAGGTCGAGGAACCCCTCGACCGGGCGGCTCGCCAGGACGGCGAACTCCGAGACGGTCACGGGGCGGGAGGCGAGCACGACCTCCTCGCCGTCGCGGGCGCGGGCGTAGGCGCGGCGGCCGTCCACCTTGATCGCGCTGACCGTGCTCGGGACCTGCTCGATCGCTCCGGTGAGGGCCGCGATCGCGTCGGACACCGACTCCGGGGCGAGGGCCGCGACGAGGGCGGGCTCCGCCGAGGCGAGCACCTCGCCCTCCTGGTCGTCGGTGGTGGTGGAGGAGCCCAGCCGGATCGTGGCCTCGTACTGCTTGTCGAGGCCGACGAGGTAGGTGAGCAGGCGCGTCGAGGGGCCGAGACCGAGGATCATCAGCCCGGTCGCCATCGGATCGAGCGTCCCCGCGTGGCCGACCTTGCGGGTCCCCGCGCGGCGGCGGGTCCGCGAGACGAGGTCGTGGCTGGTGATGCCGCCGGGCTTGTCCAGCAGGAGGATCCCGTTCGGAGCCGGGGCGGGGGTCTCGAGCACGGGTGCGAGGATACACGGACGGATCGGGAGTACCCCCGGGGTGGAGCCGGAGCCCTCCCCCGCCCGTCCTAGGCTGTCCGGATGAGGATCGCAGTACTCGGAGCAGGCGCCGTCGGCGGCACCATCGCCGCCCTTCTCGACCGCGCCGGGCACGACGTCGAGGTCACCGCCCGAGGCGACCACCTCACCGCGATCCGCCGGTCGGGGATCCGGCTCGACGGGGCGTGGGGCGAGCACACCGCCTGGGTCCGCTGCGGCGAGTCCCTCGACCTGGCACCCGATCTCGCCTTCGTCTGCACGAAAGCGCAGGACGCCGAGGACGCGCTGCGCACCAACCGCCGCACGGTCGACGGCACCCTCGTCGTCGTCGTCCAGAACGGACTGGACGGACTCACCGCGGCGGCCCGGCAGGTGCGCGACGCCCGGCTCGTGGGTGCTCTCGCCCTCTTCGCCGCGAGCCACCTCGAACCCGGCCGCGTCACCGTCACGGCTCCTGCCACGACCACGCTCGGCGTCCCCGGCCGCCTGGCCGACGACGACGTGCGCCGGGCCGCCGCCGTGCTCGGCGAGGCGGTCCCCACCGCCGTCACCGACGACTTCACCGGAGCGCAGTGGACGAAGCTGCTGATCAACGAGGTCAACGCCCTGCCCGCGATCACCGGGCTCTCGGTCCAGGAGACGATCGACGATCCGGGGCTGCGGCGCGTCCTCGCCCGGTCGATGCGCGAGGCCGCCCGGACGGGCCTCGCGTCGGGCGTCCGCTTCGGCTCGCTGCAGGGACTCTCGAACACGTCCGTCCGCGCCCTGGCCGCCGCTCCCCTGCCCCTGGTCGAGCTGCTCCCCCGCCGGATGGCCGCGCGGATGGGCGAGGTGCCGAACCCCGGGTCGACGCTGCAGAGCGTCCGCCGCGGAGTGCCGAGCGAGATCGACCACCTGGCCGGGGCCGTGGTCCGCACCGCTCACCGCGGCGGGCGCGAGGCACCGGTCAACCAGCTGCTGGTCGACCTGGTGCACGAGGTCGAGCGGGCGGGCGCCTTCGTGCCGCCGGCAGAGGTCGTGCGCCGCGCCGCCCTGGTCTGAGCCCGCGGCCCTGTCGGACGGACGCCGCCCGCGGCGGCGGCCTCCGTCCCGAGGCTCAGCAGGAGTCGGCGAAGAGGCGCCGGGGCTGCTCCGGATCGCGGATGTCGACGAGGATCCCCGCCAGCCGGCGCGGATCCGTCGTGGCGCGGTACGCCGCGTCCACCGGCGGCTCCTGCGTGTCGAGGCGGATGCTGGTGCTCCACGCGCCGCGCAGCTCCGGCCGGAGGGCGAACTCTCCGTCGACGAGCAGCACCGCGTCGCGGCCGGCGGTCCGCCAGCGCGCCTGCCGCGCCTCGTCGCGCACCGCGTCGAAGCCCGCGAGCACGAACCCGGTGCTGCCGCCGAGGGTGAACGGATCGAGCAGCACGCGGCGCAGGAGCTCGTAGTCGTACCCGGCCGCGTAGGAGCGCTGGTCGTCGGGCACGGCGGGGTCGTCCCGATCGGCGCGGGGACGTCGGAAGTCGGCGAGGTGCGCGACGATCGCGTCCTTGCCGGCCCGGCGGAGCGCCTCCGCGAGGTCGAGCGCGAACGCCGCGCTCACCGCGGGGTCGTCGCCGTCGATCCCGACCTTGACCCGTCCGCGCCCGTAGTTGTGCAGCACCTCCGCCGCGAGAGCGTCGAGCACATCGGCCTTCTGCGGAGCCCACCTGGTCATCCGCCCACGATACGCGCCGCCGCCTAGTGTGGGCTGATGCCCTCCGACCCTCTCGCCGACGCGATCACCGCCTGGTTCCGCACGAGCGCCCGCGACCTGCCGTGGCGCCGCGAGGGCTTCCCCGCCTGGGGCACGCTCGTCAGCGAGTTCATGCTGCAGCAGACCCCGGTGGTCCGCGTCGTCCCGCGTCTGGCGGAGTGGCTGGAGCGCTGGCCGACACCCTCCGCTCTCGCCGCCGTCCCGCCCGGCGAGGCGGTGCGCGCCTGGCAGTCCCTGGGCTATCCGCGGCGGGCCCTGCGCCTGCACGCCTGTGCCGTGGCGATCGCCGAGGAGCACGGCGACGTGGTCCCCGACGACGTCGAGACCCTCCTCGCGCTGCCCGGCATCGGCGACTACACCGCCCGCGCCATCGCCGTGTTCGCGTACGGGAGGCGGCACCCCGTGGTCGACACCAACGTCCGCCGGGTCCTCGCGCGCGCGGTCGACGGAGCGGCGGAGCCCGGCCCGCCCCGCGCGAGGGCCGACCTCGCCGCGATGTCGGCGCTGCTGCCCGAGTCGCTCTCCGAGGCGGCGGCCTTCAACGCGGGCGCGATGGAGCTGGGGGCGATCGTCTGCACCGCCCGCGCTCCGCGCTGCGACGAGTGCCCGATCCGCGACCTCTGCCGCTGGCGGGCGGAGGGGTACCCCGAGCACACCGGGCCCGTGAAGGCGAAGCAGAAGCGGTTCGAGGGCTCGGACCGCCAGGTCCGCGGCCTCATCCTCGCCGAGCTGCGCGCCGCGCACGGCCCGGTCACCGCGGCCGAGGTGGAGTCTCTCTGGCCGGACGCCGACCAGCGCGGTCGCGCCCTGGCCGGGCTCCTCGCCGACGGCCTGGCGACGGGCGGCCCGGAGGACGGCTACCTCCTCCCCGGCTCCTGAGGGCCCGTCGACCGCCGTCCGCGTCGGAGGAGGCGGGTAGGGTCGGCGCCGTGACCGGTCGCCGCCTCCGCCTCCCCCGCCCCGACGCCGCCGTCGAGCGCGCCCTCGACGTCGACCTCGCCCTGGACGTCCAGCGCGCCCTCGCCGCGGTCCGCGTCGAGAACGACCTGCCCGGCCCGTTCCCGCCGGCCGCGCTGGCCGAGGCCGAGCACGCGGACGCCGGAGCGGACGACGAGGACCGCGTCGACCGGACGGACATCCCCTTCGTGACGATCGACCCGCCCGGCTCGCTCGACCTGGACCAGGCCCTCCACCTGGAGCGCACGTCGGAGGGCGTCGTCCTCCGCTACGCCATCGCGGACGTGCCCGCGGTCGTCCGCACCGGCGGAGCGCTCGACGCCGAGACGCGCCGCCGCGGCCAGACCTACTACCTCCCGGACGGCCGCGTCCCGCTGCACCCCGCGGTCCTCTCCGAGGGGACCGCGTCGCTCCTGCCGGACGAGACGCGCCGAGCGCTGGTCTGGACGCTGACCCTCGACGAGCGGGCGGAGCCGCGCTCGGTGCACCTCGAGCGGGCGCTCGTCCGCAGCGTGGCCCGGCTCGACTACGAGGGCGTGCAGCGCAGCGTCGACGCGGGCGATCCGCACCCCTCCCTCGCCCTCCTCCCCTGGTTCGGACGCGAGCGCCTGGCGCGCGAGGCCGAGCGTGGAGGAGCGAGCCTGACGCTGCCCGAGGAGGAGATCGTCGCCGCCGACGGCGGCTACCGGGTCGAGCGCCGCGCTCCCCTGGCCGTCGAGGGCTGGAACGCCCAGGTCTCGCTGCTGACCGGTATGGCGGCGGCGACGATGATGCTCGACGCGGGGGTGGGCATCCTCCGGACCATGCCCGAGGCCGACCCCGCCACCGTCGCGGCCTTCCGCTCCCGAGCCGCGGCGCTCGGCGTCCCGTGGCCCGAGGAGGAGGCCTACGGCGCCTACCTGCGCCGCCTCGACACCGCCGACCCCGCCCAGCTCGCCATCATGTACGCCGCGGCGAGCCTGTTCCGCGGCGCCGGCTACACCGCCTTCGACGGCGCCCCGCCGGAGCATCCCGAGCAGGCGGCTCTCGCCGCGCCGTACGCGCACGTCACCGCGCCGCTGCGGCGCCTGGTCGACCGGTTCGGCCTCGCCGTCTGCCTCGCGGTGTCCCGCGGCGGAACGATCCCGTCGCAGCTGCGCGAGGCGCTGCCCCTGCTCCCGCCGCTCCTCGCCGCGAGCGACCGCCGGGCCGGAGCCGCCTCCCGTGCGGCGACCGCGATCGTCGAGGCCGCCGTCCTCCGCGGCCGCGAAGGAGCCTCCTTCAGCGGGATCGTCGTCTCCTCGACGCGCACCCGCTCCTCGGTCCAGCTGCTCGACCCGGAGATCACCGTCGACGTCCCGGCCCCGCTCACGCCGGGAGCCCGTGTCGTCGTCGTCCTGGAATCGGTCGACGTCGCCACGGGCTCCGCGGTGTTCGGGCTCGGCGCCTAGTCCTCGTCGTCCTCGCGGGGCTTCACATAGGGGTCGGCCTCGCCGGCGTAGTCCGCCTGAGCGGCGAGCGACTGCACCTGCGAGTCCTGGCTGCGCGCGGCGGCGAGCAGATCCTCGATGTGCTTCGCGTTCTCGGGCACCGCGTCGAGGATGAACTCGAGCGACGGCGTGAGCCGGGACGTGATGTTCCTGCCCACCTCGGTGCGGAGCATTCCGGTGGCGGCCTTGAGGGCCGCGGCCGAATCGGCGCGCTCCTCATCGGTGCCGTAGACCGTGTAGAACACCGAGGCGTGCTGCAGGTCGCCGGTCACCTGGACATCGGTGATGGTGACGAAGCCGAGGCGCGGGTCGCGGAGACCGCGCTCGAGCCGCTTCGCGACGATCACCTGGATACGTTCGGCGAGCTTCCTCGCCCGGGCCGGATCTGCCATGGCTGGTCCTCACATCTCTCTCGGCGAACCGTTCAGCTCGCCATTCAACCACTCTCCGCCCGGACGACCGGTCGCGTCCGAGGGGGCCTTGCTTCTGGGGCGTGATGCCCCTCGACCGCGCGTCTGCGACGGCGCGGGTGGGGCGCGTCTGCGACGGCGCGGGTGGGGTGCCTCCTCGCGGCTCCCTGATCCTCGGGGATCGGGGGGGCGGGAAGGCTCAGGTGCTGGATCGGGAGCCGGACGTCGCCCGCAGGCTCGCTGCTCGCTCAGCGGGCGCAGTCACCGCTGCAAGAACGTCTGATCGGGGCCGGCCTCCCACGCCCGGAGGTGCGGAAGCGCACGCTGGAGGGTGCGCACCTCCGGGACACGGGCGGCCCCCGATTCCTCCCGCAGGGCGCGAGAGGACGAGAGTCCCCTCCCGATCCCGCACGAACAGCGCCGTGAGACGCCGGAAGGCCCGGGCGGACCCGGGCCTTCCAGTGGAGCGGATCAGCCTCGCGGCTTCTCCTTCATCTCGATCGTCTCGATCTCGTCGCCGATCTGGATGTCGTTGTACTTTCCGAGTCCGATACCGGCCTCGTAGTCCGTACGGACCTCCGTGACGTCGTCCTTGAAGCGACGCAGCGACTCGATGGCCAGGTTGTCCCCGACCACGACGCCGTCACGGATGACGCGCGCCTTCGAGTTGCGGGTGATCGTGCCGGAGCGGACGATGACACCCGCGATGTTGCCGAACTTGGAGGAGCGGAACACCTCGCGGATCTCGGCGACACCGGACTGGACCTCCTCGAACTCGGGCTTGAGCATGCCCGTGAGCGAGTTCTCGACCTCTTCGATCGCGTTGTAGATGACCGAGTAGAAGCGGATGTCCACTCCTTCTCGAGCAGCGCGCTCGCGGGCCTTCGGGTCGGGGCGGACGTTGAAGCCCACGATGATCGCGTTGTCGATCGTCGCGAGGTTGACGTCCGACTCCGTGATCGCACCGACACCGCGGTGGATGATGCGCAGCTGCACCGAGTCGTCGACCTCGATCTTGACGAGCGACTCCTCCAGCGCCTCGACGGCACCGGACACGTCGCCCTTGATGATGAGGTTGAGCGACTCGACCTTGCCCTCCTCGAGAGCACGGGTGAAGTCCTCGAGCGAGATGCGCTTGCGGGCCTTGGCCAGCAGGGCGTTGCGCTGAGCGGCTTCGCGCTTCTCGGCGATCTGACGGGCCGTGCGGTCCTCCTCGGTGACGAGGAAGGTGTCGCCGGCGCGGGGCACGGACGAGAGTCCCTGCACCTGCACCGGACGCGACGGCACGGCTTCGAGGACGGCGTTGCCGTTCTCGTCCGCCATCGCACGGACGCGGCCGTAGGCCGTTCCGGCGACGATCGCGTCTCCGACGCGCAGCGTTCCCGACTGGATGAGCACGGTCGCGACCGCACCGCGTCCCTTGTCGAGCTTCGCCTCGATCGCGACTCCGCGCGCCTCCTTGTTGGGGTTGGCGCGCAGGTCGAGACCGGCGTCCGCGGTGAGCAGCACGGCGTCCAGGAGGTCCTGGATGCCGGTGCCCGCGCGAGCCGACACGTCGACGAACATGACGTCTCCGCCGTACTCCTCGGCGACGAGCCCGAACTCGGTGAGCTGCTGGCGCACCTTGGCCGGGTTGGCGTCGGGCTTGTCCACCTTGTTCACCGCGACCACGATCGGCACGTTGGCCGCCTGGGCGTGGTTCAGCGCCTCGATGGTCTGCGGCATGATGCCGTCGTCCGCCGCGACCACGAGGATCGCGATGTCCGTGACCTGGGCACCGCGGGCTCGCATGGCGGTGAACGCCTCGTGACCCGGGGTGTCGATGAAGGTGATCGGGCGCTCGATGCCCTCGTGCTCCGCGACGACCTGGTACGCACCGATGTGCTGCGTGATGCCGCCCGCCTCGCCGGCGACGACGTTGGCGTTGCGGATCGCGTCGAGCAGGCGCGTCTTTCCGTGGTCGACGTGACCCATGACGGTGACGACGGGGGGACGGATCTCGAGGTCCTCGTCCGTCTCGTCGTCGAGCTCCTGCTCGAGGTCGAGACCGAAGCCCTCGAGGAGCTCCTTGTCCTCGTCCTCGGGCGAGACGACCTGGATCTTGAAGCCGAGCTCGGAGCCGAGCACCTCGAAGGTGGCCTCGTCGAGCGACTCGGTGGCCGTCGCCATCTCGCCGAGGGCGAAGAGGACGGTGACCAGGTTGCCGGGGGGCACCGGCACGCCGGTCATGGCCTCGATCTTGTCGGCGAAGTCCGAGATCGACGCGCCGCGGCGCAGACGGATGACCGTCCTGCCGTCGCCGCGGGGGACGCTGACGCCGCCGAGCGACGGGGCCTCCCTGAGCTCGAACTCCTGACGCTTCGTGCGCTTGGACTTCCGGGCCTTGCTCTTGCCGCCACCGCGACCGAAGGCTCCTGCGGTTCCACCGCCGGGGCCGCGACCGCGACCGCCGCCGCCACCGGGACGCGGGGCGAAGCCGCCACCGGCACCGGGAGCGCCGCCGGGGCGCTGGAAGCCGCCGCCGGCCGGACGACCGGCACCGCCGGGACGTCCTGCTCCGCCGCCGGGTCCGCCGGGACGCTGGCCGAAGCCGGCGGGGCGCTGGCCCATGCCGGGTCCGCCGGGTCGGGGCGCGCCGGGGCGCGGAGCAGCGGGGCGGGGGATGTTGCCCGGGGTCGGACGCGATCCCATGCCCTGCGAGCTGGCGAAGGGGTTGTTGCCGGGGCGCGGGGCGGCGGGACGCTGTCCCATGCCCTGGTTGCTGGCGAACGGGTTGTTGCCCGGGCGCGGGGTGCCGCCGGGGCGGTTGGAGCCGCCCGAGGCGCCGCCGGGGCGCGGGGTGTTCGCGGCGGGAGCCGGACGCGGGGTCACGGGCTTGGGTCCGCCGGGGGTCGCGCCGGACGCCGGCTTCTCGGCGGCGGCCGGAGCCGCGGGGGCCTCGGTCGGAGCCGGAGCGGCGGCCTCGGCGGGCGCGTCCTTGGCTGCCTGGGCGCGCTGAGCGGCCGCGGCCTCCTGGGCTGCCTGAGCCTGGGCCTGGCGCTCGGCGACAGACATCGGCGGTGCGGGCGCCGGAGCGGGCGGCTTGGCCGGGCCGGGCGTGGGCGCGGACGGACGGGCGCCGGAGGGGCGCGGGGCCCCGGGACGGGCGCCGGCGGCGGGGGCGGTCGGGGTCGCCGACGCTCCCGCGGAGGAACCGCCCTGGCCCTGGAGGGCCTGGCGGAGCTTGCGCGCCACCGGGGGTTCGATGCTCGAGGACGGGCCCTTGACGAACTCGCCGAGCTCCTTCAACTTCGCAAGTGCGACCTTGCTATCGACACCCAGTTCGGATGCGATCTCGTGTACGCGTGGTTTTGCCACTTCTCTCCTGTCTTGGGCCTGCACCCAAGACGGGGGCAGGCGTCACGAACGGACGGGTCTCATTTCGAGCCGCTCATCAGTCTTCGCTCATGATCAGTTCACGGGCCGTTCTGCCTGTTCTCTATGGTGTGATCGTGCGCTGCTCCGGCCCCTCCGGTCGAGGGGCCGAGCCGGTCGGATCGTGCGATGTACTGCTCCAGCTCGCTCGCGTCCACGCTCTCGCGTGTCCGGAACGCTCTTCCGAACGCGCGGCGCTTGACCGCGAGCTCGTAGCAGTCGGCTGTGTCGTGGAGCCACGCTCCCCGACCAGGACGGACGGCACGCGGGTCTACCGCGAGGACGTTCGAGTGGAGGACCAGCCTCAGAAGAGAGGCCCGGGGGGCGCGCAGACGGCAGCCGACGCACGTTCTGACGGCTTCCACTCTACTCCCTCCCCTCCGGGACCGCTCCCCCGCACGGCCGATGCTCGGGGATCACTCCCCGTCCATCACCGAATCGGGCTGGATGTCGATCTTCGCGCCGGTCAGCTTGGCGGCGAGGCGGGCGTTCTGGCCCTCCTTGCCGATGGCGAGCGAGAGCTGGTAGTCGGGGACGAGCGCGCGGACGGCCTTGAGGCTCTGGTCGATCACGAACGCGCTGGTCACCTTGGCGGGCGAGAGCGCGCTGGCGACGAAGGTCGGCAGGTCGGAGGAGTAGTCGACGATGTCGATCTTCTCGTTGTTGAGCTCGGCGGTCACCGCGCGCACGCGCTGGCCGAGCTCGCCGATGCAGGCGCCCTTGGCGTTCACGCCGGGCTCGGTCGCGCGCACCGCGATCTTGGTGCGGTGGCCGGCCTCGCGGGCGAGGGAGACGATCTCCACCACGCCGGACGCGATCTCGGGGACCTCGAGGGCGAACAGCTTGCGCACCAGCGACGGGTGGGTGCGGGACACCTGGACCGACGGGCCCTTGGGTCCGCGGCCGACGCTCGTGACGTAGACGCGGATGCGGCGTCCGTGGCTGTAGTCCTCGCCGGGCACCTGCTCCTCGGGCGAGAGGATCGCCTCGATGGAGCCGAGGTCGACGTGGATCATCCGCGGATTGGGGCCCTGCTGGATGACGCCGGCGACGATGTCGCCCTCGCGGCCCTTGAACTCGCCGAGCACGTGCTCGTCGGCGATGTCGCGCAGGCGCTGGTTGATGACCTGCTTCGCGGCGAAGGCGGCGATGCGGCCGAAGTCGCGCGGGGAGTCCTCGGCCTCGCCCACGACGGCGCCCTCCTCGTCGAGCTCGGGCACGAAGACCGAGACGTGACCGGTCTTGCGGTCGAGGTGCACGCGCGCGTCGACGGCGGTGGCCTTGTCGGCGTCGTCGGCCTGGCCGATGTGCTTGAGGTAGGCGGTCAGGATCGCCTGCTCGATGATCTGCACGAGTTCCTCGAAGGGGATCTCGCGCTCGCGCTCCATGAGTCGCAGAACGCTCAGGTCGATGTCCACGGGCGGGCCTTTCTCTCTATTCACTTGGATGCCGCGGTGGTGACCGCGGTCGTTCGCCTGCCGGGCTCTCACCCGGATCAGCCCTCAAGGGTACCCGACGCGGCCCGGGGTTCCACCCGCGGTTCCTGCCGAGGCACGGAGGGCCCCGCCTGCCGCGGGAAGCGGTGGCGGGGCCCTCGGCGTGTCGGGTCTAGGCGCCCAGCCGGGCGAGCGCCTCGGCGACCGGGAGCTGCTCGCGCTCGCCGGACCGGCGGTCCCACAGCTCGACGATCCCGTCTGCCGCTCCTCGCCCCGCGATGACGATCGCGGGCACCCCGATCAGCTCGGCGTCGCCGAACTTGACGCCGGGCGAGACCTTCGGGCGGTCGTCGATCAGCACGTCGCGGCCGGCGGCCTCGAGGGAGGCGCCGACCGACTCGGCGAGCTCGAGAGCCGCCGCGTCCTTGCCGGTCGCGATGACGTGCACGTCGAACGGCGCGACGTTCGCGGGCCACAGCAGTCCGCGGTCGTCGTGGGTGGCCTCGGCGATGATGGCGAGGATGCGGGTCACGCCGATGCCGTAGGAGCCCATCGTGACGGTGACCAGCTTCCCGTTCTCGTCGAGCACCTTCAGCCCGAGGACGTCGGCGTACTTGCGGCCGAGCTGGAAGACGTGGCCGATCTCCATGCCGCGGGCGGTCTCGATCGGGCCCGAGCCGTCGGGCGCCTCGTCGCCGGTGCGGACGTCCGCGACCTCGACGGTGGCGTCGCCGTGGAAGTCGCGGCCGGCGACCAGGTCGAGGACGTGCTGCCCGGAGACGTTGGCCCCGGTGATCCAGGCGGTGCCGTCGACCACGCGCGGGTCGAGCAGGTAGCGGACGCCGGTCGCCGACTCCTCGCCCAGGACGGCTCCCTCGGCCGACCAGGGTCCGATGTAGCCCTTGACCAGTCCGGGGTGCTTCGCGAAGTCCTCCGCCGTGGCGGCCTCGACCTCGGCCGGGGCGAACGCCACTTCGGCGCGCTTGAGGTCGACGTCGCGGTCGCCGGGCAGGCCGACGATCACGAGCTCGCGGGTGCCGTCGAGCGCGGTGAGCGCGAGGACGACGTTCTTCAGGGTGTCGGCGGCGGTCCAGGCGCGGCCGTCGGGGCGGGGCTGCGTCGCGTTCGCCAGGTCGACCAGGGTCTGGATGGTCGGGGTGTCGGGCGAGTCGAAGACGCGCGCCTCGGGCAGGCCCTCGACGGGCAGCGCCGCGGGGACGGGCGTGCGGTACGCCTCGACGTTCGCCGCGTACCCTCCCGCCGACCGGACGAAGGTGTCCTCGCCGACGGGGGTGGGGTGCAGGAACTCCTCGCTCCGGGAGCCGCCCATCGCTCCGGCGTCGGCCTGCACGATCACGTACTCCAGGCCCAGACGGGCGAAGATCCGCTCGTAGGCGTCGCGCTGGCGCTGGTAGCTCGCGTCGAGCCCGGCGTCGGTGTAGTCGAAGGAGTACGCGTCCTTCATCGTGAACTCGCGGCCGCGCAGGAGGCCCGCGCGGGGCCGCGCCTCGTCCCGGTACTTGTCCTGGATCTGGTAGATCGACAGGGGCAGGTCCTTGTAGGAGGAGTAGAGGTCCTTCACGAGCAGCGTGAAGAACTCCTCGTGCGTGGGAGCCAGCATGTAGTCGGCGTCCTTGCGGTCCTTCAGGCGGAACACGCCGTCGCCGTACTCGGTCCAGCGGCCCGAGAGCTCGTAGGGCTCGCGGGGCAGGAGCGCGGGGAAGTGCACCTCCTGGGCGCCGGCCGCCTCCATCTCCTCGTGGATGATCCGCTCGATGCGGCGCTTGACGCGCAGGCCCAGCGGCAGCCAGGCGAAGACGCCGGGCGCCTGACGGCGGATGTAGCCCGCGCGGACGAGGAGGCGGTGGCCCGCGACCTCGGCGTCGGCGGGATCCTCCCGGAGCGTGCGGACGAACAGATGCGAGAGACGGGTGACCACGAGGGACGATCCTATCCGCTGCGCTCCCCCGGCTCGCGAGGGCGCCGGGAGCCTCAGTCGGGGATCCGCGAGAAGACGACCGCTCCGCCCGTGCCGTCCAGCAGCACGTCGTCGGGGGTGCCGCCGATCGTCATCGGGCCGGAGAGGAGCGCCCGGAGCCGGATGGCCTCGGGGCTCGGCGTGTCGGAGCAGGTGTCGGAGCCGGTCACCTCGTCGCCGGGGATCAGCACGCCGTCGTCGATCCGGTAGGCGGCGCTGACCACGAGGCAGCCGGTGCCGACGACCAGGGTCGGCGCACCCCCGACGCTCTCGGAGCGGAGGCGGACGCGGGCGTCCTCGACCCAGGCCGTGTACGGGGTCTCCCCCTCTGCCGCGGTCAGCACCCAGCGGTCGCAGCCGAAGGGGTCCTGCGGGCTGCGGCTGTCGATGCATTCGCCGGCCTCGGAGGACGGGCCGCTGCGGAGCGCGGCGACACCGGAGGCGAGGAGCGCGGCGGCGACGACCACGAGCGCGAGGCGCAGTGCGGGGCGGACCACGTCGATCCGCCCCGCGCCGTCAGTTCGCGCCGACGGTGACGACCGGGGCTCCGGTCGAGGTGTCGTCGGCCGGCATCTCGGCGGCCAGGCGGTTGGCCTCCTCGATGAGGGTCTGGACGATCTCGGCCTCGGGGACGGTCTTGATGACCTCGCCCTTGACGAAGATCTGGCCCTTGCCGTTGCCGGAGGCGACGCCCAGGTCGGCCTCGCGGGCCTCGCCGGGTCCGTTGACGACGCAGCCCATGACGGCGACGCGCAGCGGGACGCTCATGCCCTCGAGGCCGGCGGTGACGTCGTTGGCGAGCGTGTAGACGTCGACCTGCGCGCGGCCGCAGCTGGGGCAGGAGACGATCTCGAGCTTGCGCTCGCGGAGGTTCAGCGACTGGAGGATCTGCAGGCCGACCTTGACCTCCTGCGCGGGCGGGGCCGAGAGGGACACGCGGATGGTGTCGCCGATGCCCTCGCCGAGGAGGATGCCGAAGGCGGTGGCGGACTTGATGGTCCCCTGGAACTCGGGGCCGGCCTCGGTGACGCCGAGGTGGAGGGGCCAGTCGCCGCGCTCGGCGAGCTGGCGGTAGGCCTTCACCATGACGACGGGGTCGTTGTGCTTGACCGAGATCTTGAAGTCGTGGAAGTCGTGCTCCTCGAAGAGGCTGGCCTCCCAGACGGCGCTCTCGACGAGGGCCTCGGGGGTGGGCTTGCCGTACTTCTGCAGGATGCTCGGCTCGAGCGAGCCGGCGTTGACGCCGATGCGGATCGAGACGCCGGCGGCCTTCGCGGCGGCGGCGATCTTGCCGACCTGGTCGTCGAACTTGCGGATGTTGCCGGGGTTCACGCGGACCGCGGCGCAGCCGGCGTCGATCGCGGCGTAGACGTAGTTGGGCTGGAAGTGGATGTCGGCGATGACCGGGATCTGGCTCTTCTTGGCGATGATCGGCAGCGCCTCCGCGTCGTCGCGGCTCGGCACCGCGACGCGGACGATGTCGCAGCCGGACGCGGTGAGCTCGGCGATCTGCTGGAGGGTCGCGTTGATGTTCGTCGTCGGTGTGGTGCACATCGACTGGACGCTGACCTGCGCGTCACCGCCCACGAGCACCTTGCCCACCTTGATCTGGCGGGACTTGCGGCGGGGGGCGAGGGTCATGGGGACCTTGGGAAGACCCAGATTCACTGCTGGCACGCGCCCCATCGTACGCGCGCCGCGGGACCCCTCGTCCGCTCGCCGCACCTTCCCAGCCGCCGCCCCTCCTGCGCGCCTCGGAACCCGTCCACCGCACCTGCTCTCAGCTCGAGACCGCACGACGATCCGCGGTCGCCTCGCTCCCGAGCCGAACCGCCGATCCCGTCCGAGCGACCGGCCCCAGCCGCCCGCACCCCGCTCCACCCACACCCCACCTCGCAGAGCCGACCGCACCACGCCGGGCGAGGCCCGTCCTCCACCCGCGAGGCGAACGGGTGAATCGCGTCCCAGCGATTCGCCCCAGCCGTCCGCACCCCGCTCCACCCACGCCCCCACCCCGAGAAGCCGACCGCGCCACGCCGGGCGAGGCCCGGCGTGGAATCCAACTCAGAACAGCGTGATCGGCTTGACGATGTCGGCGTAGATGAGGAGGGCGCTCATGCCGCCGAGGACGAGGACGACGACGTAGGTGAGCGGGAGCAGGCGGGCGATGTCGACGGGGCCGGGGTCGCGGCGTCCGAAGAGCTTGGCGATCCGGCGGCGCAGGCCCTCCCAGAGGGCGCCGGCGATGTGGCCGCCGTCCATGGGGAGCAGCGGCACCAGGTTGAAGACGAGGAGGGCGACGTTGAGCGAGGCGAGGACGCCGACCATCGTCTGCACCTTGGACACGACGGGGAGCTGGTCGGAGGCGGCGATCTCGCCCGCGATCCGGCCCACTCCGACGACGCTGATCGGGCCGTTGGCGTCGCGCGCCTCCGAGCCGAACGCCGCCCGGGCGACGTCGATGAGGCGCTGCGGCAGGTTGAGGATCACATGGGCGACGCTGGTGATGTTCGACCAGACCGTCTCGGGCACCGCGGTGACCGGCTGCTGCGCGAGGGCCGACGTGGGCGAGATGCCGATGAAGCCGACCGTCTGCGTCTCGATCGCACCGGAGGCGTCGGTGACGGGGGCGCCGTTCGCGTCGGTCACCGCGACCTCGTTCTCGGCGGGGGTGATCGTGAGGGTCAGCGGGGCGCCGTCGCGCTGGACGGACACGCTGAGCGGGACGCCCGCGGAGCGCTGGATGATCGGGGTCAGGTCGTTCCAGGTGCTCACCGGAGTGCCGTCGATCGCCGTGATCGTGTCGCCCGGCAGCAGGCCGGCCGCGGCTCCGGGTGCCAGCGGGTCGTCGGCGGTGCAGGTCGCGGTCGCGCGCTGCGACTCCGGGACCACGCACTGCGAGACCGCGGCGAGGGTGCTGGTGCTCTGCGGGATCCCGATGCCGCAGAGGAGGACGGTGAAGAGGACCGTGGCGATCACGAGGTTCATGAAGGGGCCGCCGGCCATGACGACCACGCGCTTCCACACGGGGAGCCGGTAGAACGCGCGATGGTCCTCGCCGTCGCCGATCGTCTCCGCGCTGGCGGCACGGGCCTCGTCGATCATCGTGGCGTAGGCGCCGCGCCGGGGCTCCTCGAGCTGGGCCTCGGAGGACGCCAGGCCGTTGAAGAAGCCTGTGCTCGACTCCGTGGGCCGGTCCCCCGGGTGCTTCGGCGGGTACATGCCGATCATGGCGATGTAGCCGCCGAGCGGGATCGCCTTGACGCCGTACTCCGTCTCGCCGCGTCGCCGGGAGAAGAGGGTCGGCCCGAACCCGATCATGTACTGCGTGACCTTGACCCCGAACAGCTTGGCGGGGAGGAGGTGCCCGACCTCGTGCAGGGCGATGGAGAGGGCGACGCCGACGGCGATGATGACGACGCCGAGGACGAAGAGCAGCACGGATTCCACCGACACACTGTAGGCCGGGCCCGCCCGTCCACGCTGGGGTGCGCCTGCACGGATCCGATGAACTCCGCGGCCGAGCGGATCAGCGGCGCGACGTCCGCCGACACGGATCCGCGGAGACGGAGCCCGTCCGGATGACCCCTGGTCAGACTCCGGCGATCCGCTCGTCCGCCGTGCGGCGCGCCCACTCCTCCGCCGCGGCCAGCGACTCGCGGGTCAGCGCGCCGTCGACGCTGTGCGCGTCGACCACCGCCTCCACCGTCTCGAGGATGTCGAGGTAGCCGATCCGCCCGGCGTGGAACGCCTGCACGGCCTGCTCGTTCGCCGCGTTGAACACGGCCGGGTAGGAGGCGCCCGCCTCCCCGACGCGCTTCGCGAGCCGGACCGAGGGGAACGCCTCCTCGTCCAGCGGCTCGAACGTCCAGGAGTGGGTGCGGGTCCAGTCGAGCGGGACGCCGACCCCGGCGACGCGGTGCGGCCAGTCGAGGCCGAGCGAGATCGGGAGCCGCATGTCCGGCGGCGAGGCCTGGGCGATCGTCGAGCCGTCGACGTACTCGACCATCGAGTGGATCACCGACTGCGGGTGCACGGTGACGTCGATCCGGTCGTAGGGGACGTCGAAGAGCAGGTGCGCCTCGATCACCTCGAGCCCCTTGTTAACCAGAGTGGAGGAGTTGGTCGTGACGACCAGGCCCATGTCCCAGGTCGGGTGTGCGAGCGCCTGCGCCGGAGTGACGTCGCGGAGGGAGGCGCGGTCGCGTCCCCGGAACGGCCCGCCGGACGCGGTCAGCACGAGGCGGCGGACCTCGCGGTGCTCGCCCGCGAGGAGGGCCTGGGCGATCGCGGAGTGCTCGGAGTCGACCGGCACGATCTGGCCGGGACCGGCGAGCGAGGTGACGAGCTCGCCGCCGACGATCAGCGACTCCTTGTTGGCGAGGGCGAGCGTCCTGCCCTCCTCGAGCGCCGCGAGCGTCGGGCCGAGCCCCACCGAGCCGGTGATCCCGTTCAGCACGACGTCCGCATCGACCGAGCGGATCAGCTGCTCGGCCTCCTCCGCACCGAACGCCGTGTGCTCGACGCCGAACGCGGACGCCTGCTCGGCGACCGCCGCCCGGTTCGAGCCGGCGGCGAGGCCGACGACCTCGAACCGCTCGCGGTTCGCGCCGATGACGTCGAGAGCCTGCGTGCCGATGGACCCGGTCGAGCCGAGGATGATGACCCTGCGCATCCGCCCATCCTGGCACGGAGCACCCAGCGCCTCCCGGTCAGCTGATGGCGAGGATGTCGACCACGAAGACGAGGGTGTCGGTCCCGCTGATCCCCGCGTTCTGGTTGCCCTGGTCGCCGTAGCCCTTCGACGGCGGGATGGTGACCAGCACCTGCGAGCCGACGGTCTGGCCGACCACGGCCTCCTTGAAGCCCTCGATCACGTCGCCGGTGCCGAAGGCGGCGGGAGCGGGCTTCCCCCAGCTCTGGTCGAACACCTCGCCGGTGCCCCAGACCACGCCCTGGTACTGCACGATCAGCTGGTCGCCGTCGGCCACGGTCGCGCCGCTCCCCTTCTTGAGGACGGCGAGCTGCAGGTCGGCGGGCGGGTCGGTCGCGGGGATGGTGACGGTGGGCGCCCCGTCCTCGGCGAGCGCCACCGTCGGCAGGCCGTCGACCGGGGGCTGCGGCTCGCCGTCGGCGGCGGTCGGCACGATCTGCTCGACGTCGATCACCATGACGATCGAGTCGGTCGCGGCGATGCCGAACTGGCTCTGCCCGGCGTCGCCGAACGCGTCGGCCGGGGGAACGACGGCGACGACGCGCGAGCCGACGGTCGCGCAGTTGACGGCCTTCACGAGGCCGGCGAGGTACTGGTCGGTGTCGACCTCGAAGGCCGCGCGGCCACCGGACGCGTAGCTGCTCGCCGAGAACTCGGCACCGCTCGTCCCGTTGTAGAGCGTGTAGTCGACCAGCACGGTGTCGCCCTCGGCGACCTCCTCGCCGGTGCCCTCGATCGCGACGGAGCGCTCGGTGGCGTCCACGCTGACCGGGCTGGGGAACACGGTGACCGGCTTGGTGGCGAAGTCGCCGCTGGTCTGCACCGCGGCGGTCGCCTCGCCCTCGGTCGCGCAGCCGAGCGGGGTGGCGGAGGCGGACGGCGCTGCATCCGGCTCCCCGGGGGTGCAGGCCGCCAGGCTCAGGGAGGCGCCGAGGACGGCGAGGATCGCGAGGGTTCTGCGCACAGGGGCACCTTTCGTGACCGGCGGCGGCCGGTGGACGTTCGGGGATCGCCTCCATCCTGCACGGCGCGCCTCGCAACGCGCTGGGTGCGGGTCCTCGAACGGTCCCAGGCCTACCATCGGGGCATGCGTGAATTCTCGGTCCCCCAGTCCCGAGAGCTCGTCACCGAGCTCCCCGGCCCGCGCTCCGTCGCCCTCCAGGAGCGCCGCGTCGCCAGCGTCTCCCGCGGCGCCGGGACGCTCGCGAACATCTACATGGACCACGCGTCGGGCGCGGTCCTGGTCGACGTCGACGGCAACCGCCTGATCGACCTCGGCTGCGGCATCGGAGTGACCACCATCGGCCACGCGCACCCCGCGGTCGCCGCGGCGGCCGCCGCGCAGGCCGAGAAGCTGACGCACACCCTCTTCACCGTCACTCCGTACGAGAACTACGTCCGGGTCGCCGAGAAGCTCGCCGAGATCACCCCCGGGGACTTCGAGAAGCACTCGATCCTGGTCAACTCCGGCGCGGAGGCGGTCGAGAACGCCGTCAAGATCGCGCGGAAGTTCACCGGCCGCCGCGCCATCGCGACGCTCGACCACGCCTTCCACGGCCGCACCAACCTCACGATGGCGATGACCTACCGCCCCTGGCCGGAGCGCGCGGGGATGGGCCCCTTCCCGGGAGAGATCTACAGCCTCCCGATCAGCTACCCGTTCCGCGACCCCGAGGGCATGACGGGCGAGGAGGCGGCCGAGCGCACCATCGACTACATCACCACCCACATCGGCGCGCAGGAGCTGGCCGCGCTCTTCGTCGAGCCGATCCAGGGCGACGGCGGCATCATCATCCCGGCGCCGGGCTACTTCCGCCGCCTGTCCGAGTTCTGCACCGAGAACGGCATCGTCTTCGTCGCGGACGAGATCCAGGCCGGCATCGCCCGCACCGGCACCTGGTACTCCATCGAGCACCACGGCGTGGTCCCGGACCTCATCACGACGGCCAAGGGCATCGCCGGCGGCTTCCCGCTCGCCGCCGTCACCGGCCGCGCCGAGATCATGGACGCCGTGCAGCCCGGCGGCATCGGCGGCACGTTCGGCGGCAACCCCGTCTCCACCGCCGCGGCGCTCGCGACGCTCGAGGCGATCGAGTCCGAGGGCCTGCTGGAGGAGGCGCAGCGGGTCGAGCGCCTGCTGCAGGCGCGGATCGGCGACTGGGCCGAGCGCTTCGCGGTCGTGGGCGAGGTCCGCGGCAAGGGCGCGATGTGGGGCGTCGAGCTCGTCCACCCGGGCACGAAGAAGCAGTACCCGGAGGCGCTCACCGCGATCCTGAAGCACGCCACCACGAACGGCGTGATCGTCCTCGACGCGGGCAGCTGGGACAGCGTGCTGCGGATCATGCCGAGCGTGGTCATCAGCGAGGAGCTCATCGACGACGCCGCGACGGTCATCGAGGAGGCGCTCGCCCAGTTCGGCTGATCCGCCGCATGACCGGAGCGGCATGGACGCCCCGGTAGCTTCGTCGGAATGCGGATCGACGACGACCACGAGAGGCCGACTCCCCCGGGGATCGGCCTCTCCGCGCGTCTGGCGCGCCTGTCCATCGGTGGCGTCGGCCGGCTGGTCTACCGGCCGATCGTGGAGGGGCGCGACAACGTCCCGGCCGAGGGACGCGTGATCCTGGCGGCCAACCACCTCTCGTTCATCGACTCCCCGGTGCTGACGCTGCTCGCCCCGCGGCCGGTGCAGTTCCTGGCCAAGTCGGACTACTTCACGGGGACCGGCGTGCGGGGCGCCCTCTCGCGCGCGTTCTTCACGAGCGTCGGAGCCGTCGCGGTCGAGCGCGGCGCCGGCCAGGCCGCTCAGGAGGCGCTGGACCTCGGCCGGGCGATCCTCGAGGGGGACGAGGCGTTCGCCGTCTACCCCGAGGGCACCCGCTCCCGCGACGGGCGCCTCTACAAGGGCCGCACCGGAGTGGCATGGCTCGCCCTCACCACGGGCGCGCCGGTGGTCCCCGTCGGCATGATCGGCACGCAGGAGCTCCAGCCGGTGGGCACGAGGGTGCCGCGCCTGCACCGGATCACGGTCCGCTTCGGGGCTCCGCTGGACCTCTCGCGGCACGGCTCCGCCGACTCCGGCCGCGCCCGACGCCACGCCACCGACGAGGTGATGGCGGCCGTCCACGCGCTCTCCGGGCAGGAGCTCGCCGGTGCGTACAACGAGTCGCCGCCGACGACCACGGTCGAGCGCATCCGCCGGGCGCTCCCGCACGAGCGCCGCTGAGCCTCAGCGCGCGGACGCCTCCGGCTCGTGGGCGACGGGGAAGTTCACCGAGTTGGCGATGAAGCAGAGCCGGGAGGCCTCGGCGTGCAGCGTCTGGGCGATCGCCACCATCGACTCCTCGGCGACAGTGACGCGGGGCCGGAGGGTCACCGAGGTGAAGCGGCCGCTCTCCCCCTCCTGCAGCATCGAGCCCACCGCGTCGTCCGTGTAGCCGGTGACGACGACTCCGTTCTTGACCGCCACGTGCAGGTAGGAGAGGAGGTGGCACTGCGCGAGCGCCGCGAGGAGCAGCTGCTCCGGGTTCCAGCGGTCGGCGTCGCCCCGGAAGGGCGTGTCGGCCGAGGCGAGGATGGGCGCCGGGCCCTCCGCCGTGACGGTCAGCTGGCGCCCGTACTCGCGGTAGCCGCTCGTGCCGGTGCCCCGGTCGCCCTCCCAGACGACGGACACCGCGTACTCGTGCTCGGACTTCATCGGGCTCCTCCTCGACGGCGGTGGATCAGGCCGGTCGCGCCGGTCTGGACCTCTGGACGCGGAACCCCCGCGGGTAGACTCCGAGGACCATGACAGACACGCTCGCCCCCCAGGTTCCCACGTCCGCAGTCCCCCAGGAGCGGCGCGTCGCGACCGAGATCCCCGGGCCGCGATCCCGGGCCCTGCACGAGCGCCGCCTCGCCGTCGTGCCCACCGGCGTCGGCACCGCGCTCCCCGTCTACATCGACCGCGCGCACGGCGCGATCCTGGTCGACGTCGACGGCAACAGCTTCATCGACCTCGGCGCCGGCATCGGCGTCACGACGATCGGGCACACCGACGACTCCGTCGTCGCGGCCGCCGCGGAGCAGCTCGCGCGCCTCACGCACACCCTCTTCACCGTCACTCCGTACGAGCCCTACATCCGCGTCGCGGAGCTGCTGGCCCAGCACACCCCCGGCGACTTCGCCAAGAAGACCGTCCTGGTCAACTCCGGTGCCGAGGCGGTCGAGAACGCCGTCAAGATCGCGCGCAAGCACACCGGCCGCCCCGGCGTCGCGGTGCTCGACCACGCGTACCACGGACGCACGAACCTCACGATGGCCATGAACTTCAAGGCGCTGCCCTACGGCCTGGGCTTCGGACCCTTCGCCAGCGACGTCCACCGTGCGCCGAGCTCGTACCCGTACCACGACGGCCTGTCGGGAGCCGAGGCCGCCCGGCGCGCGATCTCGTACCTCGAGAAGACCGTCGGCGCGTCCGCCCTGGCCTGCCTCGTCGCCGAGCCCATCCAGGGCGAGGGCGGCTTCATGGTCCCCGCCGACGGCTTCCTCCCGGCACTGCAGGAGTGGTGCACGGCCAACGGCATCGTCTTCGTCGCCGACGAGATCCAGTCGGGCATGGCCCGCACCGGCGCCTGGTTCGCCAGCGAGCACCTCGGCCTCGTCCCCGACCTCGTCCTCTCGGCCAAGGGCATCGCCGGCGGCCTGCCGCTCGCAGGCGTGACGGGCCGCGCCGACATCATGGACTCGGCGCAGGCCGGCGGACTGGGCGGCACCTTCGGCGGGAACCCCGTCGCCGCCGCCGCCGCCGTCGCGGTCTTCGAGCGCATCGAGCGCGAGGGCCTCCTCGCCGAGGCCGACCGGATCGGCGCACGCCTGGGCGCGGCGCTGCGAGGCCTGCAGGAGCGCTACGACATCATCGGCGACGTCCGCGGCATCGGCGCGATGATGGCGATGGAGCTCGTGCAGCCCGGCACCGCCGGCACCACGAAGGAGCCGAACGCCGTCGCGGTCCAGGCGATCATCGACTACGCCGCCCAGCACGGGGTCCTCGTGCTGAGCGCCGGCACCTACGGCAACGTGGTCCGCTTCCTGCCGAGCCTCGCCCTCACCGACGAGCTGCTCGACGACGCCGTGTCGGTCATCGCTGACGCGTTCGCCACCCTCTAAGCGCGATCCTCCGAAGGCCACCGCAGGCGCCGAGGCGCTCCCCGGTGGCCTTCGGCGTCTCCGGGAGCGCGGGTCCGGTCGGCGCATCGGGCAGGATGGGGGGATGCCAGCAGGAACCTTCACCGTCGCCGAGTCCGTCGAGCTGGCCGTCGTCGAGCGATCCGGGTTCGTCGAGTCGCGCCACGCCGGCTCCGCCGTCCTCCTCGACTCCGAGGGCCGCGTCGCCCGCAGCCTCGGCACCCCGACGGCTCCCGTCTTCCCCCGCTCCTGCCTCAAGCCGTTCCAGGCCCTCGCGGTGATGACCGCCGGAGTCGAGCTGAACGGCGCGGAGGCGGTCATCGCCACCGCGAGCCACGCCGGCATCCCCCAGCACGTGGCGCTGGTGCAGAACCTGCTCTTCCGCGCCGGCCTGGACCACACCGCCCTGCAGTGCCCGGCCGACTGGCCCGGCGACTCCGGGACCCGCGCTCAGCTGCTGCGGGCGGGCGCGACTCCGGACCCGCTCTACATGAACTGCTCGGGCAAGCACGCGGCGATGCTGCTGGCCTGCGTGCAGAACGGCTGGAGCACCGAGGACTACCTCGAGCGGACGCACCCGCTGCAGCAGCACATCGTCGACACGATCGAGCGCCTCACCGGCGAGCGCGTCGTGGCCTCGGGGATCGACGGCTGCGGAGCTCCCGTGCACGCCCTTCCTCTGACCGCGCTGGCGAAGGGCGTCTCGCGGATCGTGTCCTCCTCCCCCGCCTCACCGTTCGGCCTCTACCGCCAGGCCGGCGTCCTCACGGCCGCGATCCTCGAGAACGCGTGGGCGATCGACGGCCCGGGCCGGGACAACACCGTCGTGATCGAGCGCCTGGGCCTGGTCGCCAAGCTCGGCGCCGAGGGCGTGCTCGTGATGGCCTCGCCCGACGGCACCACCGTCGCCCTGAAGATCCTCGACGGGAGCCTGCGCGCCGCGACAGTGGTCGCGCTGAAGCTCCTGGTCGAGGCGGACGCGGTGGACCGGACCGCGGCGAACGACGTGCTGGTGCGGCTGAACCCGGTCGTGTCGGGCGGCGGGCGCCCGGTCGGCGCGATCCGTGCCTCCTACGTCTGACCGCACCTCCCGGCACGCCCTGAGCTACTGCTCGCGCGCGAGGCGCTTCGCCCGGGCCGCCGCGGAGACCTGCGTGATCACCACTACGAGGATCGCCAGGACGAACACCGCCGACGCGATGACGTTCGCCTCCGCCGGGATGCCGCGCGCCGCCGCGATGTAGATGTACTTCGGGAACGTGGTGACCGATCCGGAGTTGAAGTTCGTGATGATGAAGTCGTCGAAGCTCAGCGCGAACGAGAGCAGCGCCGCGGCGAGGATGCCGGGCAGCAGCAGCGGGAAGGTGATCCGCCAGAAGACCTGGTTCGGCGACGCGTAGAGGTCGCGTCCCGCCTCCTCCAGCTTCGGGTCCAGGCTCGCCACCCGCGCCTTCACCGTGACCACGACGAAGCTGATGCAGAACATCGTGTGCGCCAGCACGATCGTGACAAGCCCCTTCTCGGCGCCCACGCTGAGGAACTGCGCGGCGAGGCCGGCTCCGAGCACCACCTCCGGAGTCGCCATGGGGAGGAACAGCAGCAGGCTGATCGCCGACCGGAACCGGAAGCGGAACCGCACGAGCGCGATGGCGATCATGGTGCCGAGCGCAGTGGCCAGCACGGTGGCGATCACACCGACCAGCAGGCTGTTCCCGAAGGCGGTCATCACCTCTTCACTGGTCCAGGCCGACACCCACTTGTCGAGGGTGAACCCGCGCCAGGCGAGGTTGCTCTTCCCCGAGTCGTTGAAGGAGAAGACGAAGGTGTACCCGATCGGGATGAGCAGGAAGAGCAGCGCCAGCGCCGTGTAGACGCCGAGCCCGAGGCCCCTGAAGCGGCGGCGGCCCCGGATCGGGGCGGGGGGCGGCGCGCCGAGCGCCTCCTGGGCGCTCGCGAGCGGACGGTCGGCCGTCGCGGTCACAGGAGGTCCTCCGTTCCACTGCGCTTCACGTAGAAGCCGACGATGACCAGGATCACGGCCATCAGCACGATCGAGAGCGCGGCGGCCGCCGGGTAGTTCTCGAGCGTGAGGAAGTTCGCCTCGATCGCGTTGCCCACCATCGAGGTCTGCGACGAGCCGAGGAAGTCCCGGCTCGCGTTGATGTAGTCGCCAGCCGCGGGGATGAACGTCAGCAGCGTGCCCGAGACGATGCCCGGCATCGACAGGGGGACGGTCACGCTCCAGAACACGGAGGCGGGGTGCGCGTAGAGATCCGACCCTGCCTCCAGGAAGCGCACGTCGAGGCGCTCGAGCGTCGTGTACAGCGGCAGCGTCATGAACGGGATGAAGTTGTAGGTGATGCCGAAGATCACGGCGAGCGGCGTCCCCGTGAGGTGGCCGTCGCTCGGCAGGACCGCCACGGCCTTGAGCGCCTGCACGAGCGGGCTCTCGTCCGCGAGGATCTGCTTCCACGCCAGCGTCCGGAGCAGGAAGCTGATGAAGAAGGGCGCGATCACCAGCGTGAGGAGCAGGTTCTGCAGCAGCGGCCAGGGCCGCGCCTTCACTCCGATGAAGTAGGCCAGCGGGTAGCTGATCACCAGCGCGAGCACCGTCGCGATCAGCGCGTAGCCGAAGGAGCGGAGCACGTGCGGCCAGTAGTCGCCCATCACCACGAGGTAGTTCTGCCAGGCGAAGCCGGGGGCGTACTCGCCGATGTCCCCGTCCGGCACCTCGGCCTGGAAGGACGTGAGCACGAGCGAGATGAGCGGCGCCAGGAAGAACAGCAGCATGTAGGCGATGCCCGGCAGCAGCAGGACCAGCGCGATCGTCGACCGCCGGCGGACCGGAGCGTCCTGAGGATCCGCCTGCCCCGTGGCGAAGGCGGCGAAGGCCATGCCTACGCTCCCCCGCTGCGACCGGCCAGGAGCCCCCGGCGCTGCACGGCGATGGCGCTGGTGGAGTCGTCCGCCTCGAAGCGCGGGACCGAGCCCGGTTCGTCCGCGAGTCCGAAGCCGTGCTCGGCGCTGAAGCCGACCCACACCTCCGCTCCCTCGCCGACGACCGGCCCGAAAACCATGTTCTGCGCGAAGACGACCACCGGGCCCAGGCCCGGCATCCGGATCGTGTACTGGGTGCTGACCCCGCTGAAGGAGACGTCGACCACGCGGCCGGGCCCGAGCACGTTCCGGCCGGAGTCCGGCGGCGGCTCCTGCGTCAGCAGCAGGAGCTTCTCGGGGCGGACGCCGACGGTGATCTCCCCGCTCGTGCGGGCGCAGCGGGCGACGGGCACGACGATCCGGTGCCCGCCCGCGTCGACGGTGAGTGCGCGGTCGGTGCTGCCGACCACCTCGCCCGTGAAGAGGTTGGACTGGCCGAGGAAGTTCGCGACGAACGCGGTGCGCGGGAGCTCGTAGAGCTCCTCCGGCGCGCCCATCTGCTCGATCCTGCCCTTGTTCATCACCGCGACGGTGTCGGCCATCGTCATGGCCTCCTCCTGGTCGTGCGTGACGTGGAGGAAGGTGAGGCCCACCTCCTCCTGGATGGACTTGAGCTCCAGCTGCATCTGCCGGCGGAGCTTGAGATCGAGGGCGCCGAGCGGCTCGTCGAGCAGGAGCAGGGCGGGCCGGTTGACGAGGGCGCGCGCGAGGGCGACCCGCTGCTGCTGACCACCGGAGAGCTGCGCGGGGCGGCGCTGGGCGAGGTGGTCGAGCTCGACCAGACGGAGCGCCTCGTGCGCCTTGCCGACGGGGTCGGCGATCCTCCGCCGCTTCAGGCCGAAGGCGACGTTCTCGAGGATCGACATGTGCGGGAACAGCGCGTACGACTGGAACACGGTGTTGACGGGCCGCTGGTACGTCTTCGTCTCGGTGACGTCCCGCCCGCCGATGAGGATCCGGCCGGCGGAGGGCTCCTCGAGCCCGGCGACCAGGCGCAGCGTCGTCGTCTTGCCGCAGCCCGAGGGGCCCAGCAGGGCGAAGAAGGAGCCCGCCGGGATGGTGAGGTCCAGGGAGTCGATGGCCGTGAAGCCCGGGTACTGCTTGCTGATCCCGACCAGCTGGAGGTCGGCGCCGCTCTCGGCGAAGGTCCCGATCGCCATCAGATGCCCAGGAGCACCTTCTGGAACTCGGCCTGGTACTCCTTCTCCTCCGCGGCGGTCAGGGTCCGGAACACGTGCGCCTGCGCGAGCGTGTCCTCGTCGGGGAAGATCAGCTGGTTCTCGGCCAGCTCCGGATCGATGCTCTCCATGACGTCCTTCGCTCCATCCACGGGGGTGATGTAGTTGACCCAGGCGGCCACCTCGGCGGCGACCTCGGGCTCGTAGTAGTAGTTCATCAGGGCCTCGGCGTTGGCCTTGCGCTCGGAGCCCATCGGGACCACGAAGGTGTCGTTCCAGAGCGCGCCGCCCGAGTCGGGGAAGGCGAACTCCCACTTGTCGCCGGCCTCGGCGTTGATCAGGGTGATGTCGCCGGACCAGCAGATCGCCGCGAGGGTGTCCTCGTTCTGCAGGTCGTTGAGGTACGCGTTCCCCTTGATGTTGCGGATCTGTCCGGCGTCGACCTGCTCGCGGAAGACGTCGATCGCGTTCATGTACTCGTCGTCGCCCCAGGAGCCGGCGATGTCCGTCCCCTGAGCGAGCATGATGAGCCCGATCGTGTCGCGCATCTCGCTCAGCACGCCGACGCGGCCGCGGAGCGACGGATCCCACAGATCTTCGATGCTCGAGAGGCCCTTCGGCAGCTTCTCCCTGTTCCAGCAGATGCCCGAGAACCCCGCCTGGTACGGGAGGGAGAGCCGGCGGCCCGGATCGAAGTCGGGGTTCGCCAGCGAGGGGGTGAGGTTGGCGATGTTCGGGATGTTCGCGTGGTCGAGCTCCTGCACGTAGCCGCGGCGGACCAGGCGCGAGACCATCCACTCCGTCAGGCAGACCGTGTCGGCGCCGATGTACTGCCCGAGCGCGAGCTGATCCTTCACCTTGCCGTAGTACGAGTTGTTGTCGTCGACGGCGACGTTGTAGGTCACCGCGATGCCCGTCTGCTCCTCGAAGCCCTGGAGCGTGGGGTGGTTCCCGTCGTCGTCCTCGTCCATGTAGGCGGGCCAGTTGTCCCACACCAGGCGCGGGTCGCCGGCCGATCCGTCGGCGGCGGCGGTCGGAGCGGCACGGGTCTGCGGGGCGCAGGCGGCCAGGGCGAGGGCACCCGCTCCGAGGCCGATCCCGCCGAGGACCGCCCGACGCGAGAGGACCGCCCGGCGCTCGCGCTCGTGCGAGCGTGCCGCGGCGACGGCCCGGCGGAGGACGGGATCCCTCGGGAGGGGACGGGTCATGGCGGGGGCTCCTGACTGCGTCGGGGCTCGTGCCTCGAGGGCCGAACGTGGGGAAATACTGGCACAGCGCTCATCCGCCTGTCACGGCGAACGGAGGAGAACGCTCATCCGGAAACATGATCGTCACGAATTCCGCACCCGGAGGCCGTGTCGACCGCCGATTCGGTCCCCGGAGGCCGTGCCGTCAGCGGGTGAGGGGCGGGCGTCCCGAGCCGCCGGAGGACCCGTCGACGCGCTCGACCGCCATCTCGACCGAGGAGAGCAGGATCCGGCTGCCGAGCTTCGCGCGGTAGCGGCGGCCGGCCTCGAGCGGGAGCGGCGCCTGGGTCGGCGCGACCAGCACGGACCCGTTGGCCGACCAGCGGTCCCTGACCCAGAGCCCGCCCTCGTCGAAGCCGAACTCGAGGTGGGTCTTGGAGAGGGATCGCGACGGATCCGGGATCGCGAGGATGTGCCGGAACGTCTCGTTGGGGTCCGGGAGCGGCTGGCGTCCGATCAGGCCGTTGCCGGTCACGATCGCGTGCTGCCCGGTCGCGAAGCTGAGGCGCACGAGCCCCTGCGAGGGCGGCGCCATCGGTGCGCCGGGGGCGGGACGCCGGTGCCGGCCGGGGGCCAGGCCCGGCAGCCAGGCACGGCGGGACGGGTCGAGGACCGTCGTGTCGCCGGAGGACGAGGGGCGGGACGCACCCGTCGTGGCATGCGCCGCCACCGACGAACCGCACTCGCCGCAGAGGATCGCCCCGGGAGCGAGGTTGGAGCCACACGTGCTGCAGATCACCGAGAACGCCCTTCCGCTCACCATCGTACCCAGCGCCGGCGCGGGGAGCCTCGAGCCGGCCGAACCCGACGCGAACCGGCAGGCGCAGGACCGTCGTACGGCCGTTCGGCACGTGCGGGCGGTCCGGCGGCACCGCCGCCGCGGCCGTCCCGTGCCGGAGCGCTGCTCGTCAGACCGGTGCGCCGGCCTCCTCGTCGCCGGTGACCGCGAGGACGTCGACGACGATCACGGTGACGTTGTCGCGCCCGCCGTTGTCCAGCGCGGCGTCGACCAGGGCGTCGGCCGCCTCCTGAGCGGAGCCGGTGCCGGTGAGCAGGTGGCCGACGCCGGCATCGGTCAGCTCCTTCGTGAGTCCGTCCGAGCAGATCAGCAGACGCGATCCGGCGAGGACGGGCACGAGCCGGTAGTCGGGGACGGGCGCCTCGTGGAAGCCGACCGCGCGGGTGATCACGTTGCTGTGCGGATGCACGTCGGCCTCGTCGCGGGAGATCAGGCCCGCGTCGACCAGCTCCTGGACGATGGAGTGGTCCACGGTGAGCTGCACGAGGGTCCCGGCGACGCTCAGGTACACGCGCGAGTCGCCGATGTTGAAGACGGACCAGTAGGGCTCTCCCCCGACCACCGTGAGCGCGATCCCGGTGACCGTGGTCCCGGTGCCGACGTCGGCCGTGTGCGACTGCCGGGCGATGTCCCCGACCGCCTCCCGAAGCGCCCGGTCGATCTCCTCCGCTCCGACGGTCGCGCCGAGCGCCGCGGTGGACAGGCGCGACACGACCGCGTCGCTGGCGACCTCTCCTGCCGCGTGCCCGCCCATCCCGTCGGCGACAGCGAAGAGCGGGCTCTTGGCGAGGTAGCTGTCCTCGTTCGCGCTGCGCACGTGGCCGGTCTCGGTGCGCGCGGCCCAGCCGAGGGTGACTTCGGCCGAGGGTGCGTCGGAGCTCCAGGCGGAGACGGGGACGGTGACGGACGCGCGGCTGCGGCCGATCTGCGTCATCGCTGCTCCTCGCATCCCCGTGGCCCGCAGCCGTCCGGTCCGACGGCCCGTGACCGCCGGCTCCAGGGGTGCCCGGCCGCCTCCCGATGGTAGTCGCTGACGGCCCTCCGCCGAGCCGGCCGCCATCGCTGTCGCCCGATGTCCGTCGCGCAGACGGGACCACGCTCAGACCACCGGATCCGATGCCGGAGCGAGCTCCGACGTGCGGATCCACTTGCCCGGGCACTCGAGGACTGCCAGAATCGCCGCATGGCCCCGTCTCGCCCGCCCTCTCAGCGTCCTGTCCAGCTCGACGAGGTGTCGAAGGCGATCATCGAGCAGCTGCAGGCCGACGGTCGGCGCTCGTACGCCGAGATCGGCAAGGCCGTGGGCCTGAGCGAGGCGGCCGTCCGGCAGCGGGTGCAGAAGCTCACCGAGTCGGGCGTCATGCAGATCGTCGCGGTGACGGATCCGATGCAGCTCGGCTTCTACCGCCAGGCGATGATCGGTGTGCGCGTCACCGGCGACACCCGCGACGTCGCGGACCGGCTCGCCTCCATCCCCGCCGTCGACTACGTCGTGCTGACGGCCGGCTCCTTCGACATCCTCGCCGAGGTCGTGTGCGAGAACGACGACGATCTGATCGCCCTGCTCAACCAGGAGATCCGGTCGCTTCCCGGCGTGCTCTCGACCGAGACCTTCGTCTATCTGAAGCTCCACAAGCAGTTCTACAACTGGGGAACGCGGTAAAAGATGACCACCGAGACAGCCTTCTCGACCTCCGGCCTCGAGTCGGGCGATCCCGTCCGCGGGACCGACGCGCCTGGGGGGATCGACGACGCCTCCCTGCAGAAGAAGGCGAAGGACCACCTCTGGATGCACTTCACCCGTCAGTCGACGATGGACTCCGGCGCGGGCGTGCCGATCATCACGCGCGGCGAGGGACACCACATCTGGGACAGCACCGGGCGCAAGTACTTCGACGGCCTGTCCGGCCTCTTCGTCGTCAATGCGGGACACGGGCGGCGCCGACTGGCGGAGGCCGCGGCGAAGCAGGCGTCCGAGCTCTCCTTCTTCCCGCTCTGGTCCTACGCGACCCCCTCGGCGATCGAGCTGGCCGACCGGCTCGCCGACCACGCGCCGGGCGACCTGAACCGGGTCTTCTTCTCGACCGGCGGCGGCGAGGCGGTGGAGACGGCGTTCAAGCTCGCCAAGCACTACTGGAAGCTGCAGGGCAAGCCGGGCAAGCACAAGGTCGTCTCGCGCTCGGTCGCGTATCACGGCACTCCCCAGGGAGCGCTCGCGATCACGGGCATCCCCGGGATGAAGTCGATGTTCGAACCGCTGGTGCCGGGCGGCTTCCGTGTCCCCAACACCAACTTCTACCGGGCTCCCGAGCACGGCGACGACCTCGAGGCGTTCGGCCTGTGGGCGGCGAACCGCATCGAGGAGATGATCGAGTTCGAGGGGCCGGACACGGTGGCCGCCGTGTTCCTGGAACCCGTGCAGAACTCGGGCGGCTGCTTCCCGCCCCCTCCCGGGTACTTCCAGAGGGTCCGCGAGATCTGCGACAAGCACGACGTGCTGCTGGTGTCCGATGAGGTGATCTGCGCGTTCGGCCGTATCGGGCACATGTTCGCCTGCGACGAGTACGGCTACGTGCCGGACATGATCACCTGCGCGAAGGGGATGACCAGCGGCTACTCCCCCATCGGCGCGACGATCGTCAGCGATCGGATCTACGAGCCCTTCCGCCACGGTCAGGTCGTCTTCCCGCACGGCTACACCTTCGGCGGCCACCCCGTCTCGGCCGCGGTCGCGCTCGAGAACCTCGACATCTTCGAGGAGGAGGGCCTGAACGAGCGCGTGCGAGAGAACTCGCCCGTCTTCCGGTCCACGCTCGAGAAGCTGCTCGACCTGCCGATCGTCGGCGACGTCCGGGGCGACGGCTACTTCTTCGGCATCGAGCTGGTGAAGGACAAGGCGACGAAGGAGACGTTCGACGAGGACGAGTCGGAGCGGCTGCTGCGCGGATTCCTCTCGAAGGGGCTCTTCGACGCGGGGCTGTACTGCCGGGCGGACGACCGAGGCGATCCCGTCGTGCAGCTCGCACCGCCGCTCACCATCGGCCCGCGCGAGTTCGACGAGATCGAGCAGATCCTCCGGAGCGTTCTCACCGAGGCCTGGTCGCGGCTCTAGCGACCTCACGCGGCGCGCTCCCGCCGATCGGCGGCGAGTGCGGCCGCGACCCGGCGCGCACCTGCGTGGTGCGGATCGAGAGCGACGGCCTCGTCGGCGAGCCGTCCGGCCTCGTCGGCACGGCCCTCACCGGCCAGGATCCGCGCGAGGAGGACGAGCACTCCGGCTCGCTCGCTCGCGGGTGCGACGACGGCGGCACGGCGGAGCAGCGGGGCGAGCGCTCCCGCCGCGCAGGGGTCACCGCTCCGCGCCGACCGCAGCACGCGGTCCGCACCGCGGCTGCGCTGCACGGCCACGATGAGCGCAGCCAGGCCCGCAGGCCGGACCTCGGGATCGGGACCGGTGAGAGCTCGCCGGACGAGGTCGTCGACGCCGTGCAACAGCACGTCGGGCAGTTCGGCCCGCGGGTGGCGGTCGAGGAGACGGTCGACCGCGGCGGCCACCGCTCGCGGGTCGTCCCGGTCGCCGGCCTCGAGCCCGTCGTCGCGGCCGGACGACGGGAGCACGGCGACGCGGAGGGCGAGGCCGGGGAGCCGGCGCGCACGCTCCTCGAGGGCGGCGACGAGTCCCTCGCACGACTCCGGACCCGCCTCGCCGGGATGCACCAGCGCGAGTGCTCGCTGCACCCGCCCGAACCGGCCGAGCGCACCGAGGCTGGCCCGCGCGATCAGGGACGGATCCGCCCCCGACAGCTCGAAGCGGAGCGAGCCGCTCGGCGCGCCGGCCCGGAACGGGACGAGCACGAGGCTCGCCTCGGCCGCACCCCGCCGGGACCCGTGAGCGGCGTGGAACAGGGCGGCGTCGTCGGGTGAGGCCGGGACACGCGAAGCGGGAGCGGGGTGGAGGAAGATCGCTGAGGAGGTCATGCTGCGATCCTGCCGACCCTCGCACCCGCCGGGAGCGACGGCCCTCGGGATCATCGGAAGGATCTCGAGATCGCCGCCTGTGGAGGGAGAGGTCCCATCGACACCGAATCGCCGGCGCACGGATGGCGCCCTCCGGCCCCCAGGAATCCCTCCACAGGGACCGATCGGCCGAGTTCTGCACCGGTGTCCGATTCCCGCCGGTCGGTGGGGAGTCCCGCGGATACTCTCGACGCATGAGAACGACTCCCCTTCACGTCCGACGGACGACGAGCCCCCTCGGCCGCATCGAAGTGGGCAGCGACGGCGATGCGATCGTCTCGCTCGCCATCGAGCAGGCCGGTCTGCTCCCGCACGAGCACCTCCCGGAGTCGGACCTCCCGGTGCTCCTGCGGGCCGTCGAGCAGCTGGACGAGTACTTCGACGGGACCCGCCGCTCTTTCGATCTGCCGGTCGCTCTGCGCGGCACGCCCTTCCAGCTCGAGATCTGGCAGCGGCTCCAGGCTCTGGGCTTCGGGGAGATCACCTCCTACGGCGCACTGGGCACGGCCGCCGGTCGCCCCCGGGCGGGCCGGCCGATCGGCGGAGCGGTAGGTGCGAACCCGGTGCCGATCATCGTGGGCTGCCACCGCGTCCTCGCGAGCGACGGACGGATCACCGGCTTCAGCGCGGGCGAGGGCGTCGCCACGAAAGCCTGGCTTCTCGATCACGAGGGGATCCCCCACCGATGAGCACGGCCGACGGACTCGTCGAGGGAGAGGACGGCCTGGTCCGCTGCGCCTGGAGCGGCGCGGATCCGGAGTACCGCCGCTACCACGACGAGGAATGGGGCACCCCGCTGCACGGAGATCGCCCGCTGTTCGAGAAGATCTCCCTCGAGGCGTTCCAGTCCGGCCTCTCCTGGATCACGATCCTCCGCAAGCGGCCGAGGTTCCGCGAGGCCTTCGACGGCTTCGATCCGGCCCGCGTCGCCCGGTACGACGACACCGATGTCGAGCGGCTGATGGAGGACAGCGGCATCATCCGGAACCGCGCGAAGATCATCGCCACCCGGGACAACGCCCGGGCCGTGCTCGCGCTCCTGGAGCAGAGAGGCGAGGGCGCGCTCGACGAGCTCGTGTGGTCCTTCCACGATCCGGACGTCGAGGACCGGGTGGTCCGAGCCGCCGACGTCCCTGCGACGACGCCCGGGTCGACGGCGCTCGCGCGAGCGCTGAAGGCCGCTGGGCTCCGCTTCGTCGGACCGACCACCGCGTACGCGCTGATGCAGTCGGCCGGAGTCGTCGACGACCACCTCACCGGCTGCTGGCGCCGACGCTGACGCCTACGACTCCGGCACGACGAGGTCGAGCTCTCCCGTGTGCCGGTTCTCGGCGAGCAGGAACCCGCGCCCGGCCGCCCACGCCGAGAGCTCGCCGAGCGACTCCGTCGCCACCCGGTCCTCCGCCAGCGCCCTGACGAAGCGTCCCTTGCCCTGCTTGTTGAAGTGGTTCAGCGACCGGAGGACGCCGTCGGCCCCGCGCGAGCGGACGCGGACGAAGAACCGCCCCTCGCCCGCAGGGACCGGTCCGAGCGCCGCGTACGCCTCGCTCCGCAGATCGAGGACGAGCCCGTCGAGCGCGCTCAGCACCCGCCCGGCCTCCGCCGCCCACCACCGCTTGAGCGGTCTGCCCGGCACACGGGAGTCGTGGGACAGACGGTATGCAGGGATCAGGTCGAGGGCGCGGATCGGCCCCCAGAGCGCGGACTGCACGATCGCCGTCCGACCGAGCACCTCCCGTGCACCGGAATCGAGGCTGAGCGCGTCGAGCGCATCGAACAGCACCCCGTCGAAGCGGTCGACCGCGGGGAGACCTGCCGCGGTCGCGAGCCCCGCGTTGCGATCGATCTCGCCGAACTGACGCGGACCGAGCTTCAGCGCCCGGGCAGAGAGCTCGGGGTCCCCGGCCAGCGCGATCAGCGCCTCCGCCAGCTCGCGCCGCTTCGCGTGGAGCTCGGGGAAGGCGAGCGACTCGAGCACGAACGGCTCGTCGCCGCCGTCGCGCTTCGTCTCGGACGGTGGCAGCAGGACGTGCACAGGACTCCTTCGGAGAAGAGGGACGGGCGGCACGACGAAGGGGCCGGACGATCGCGATGATCGTCCGGCCCCTCCGAGCCGCGGTAAGCGGCGGTGTACTAGACCAGCGATGCCTGACGGGCGACCACGGTCACCACGTCGTTCTCGACGGACAGGAAGCCGTCGTCGGCCTGCGCGGTGAGACGCGTGCCGTCCAGGGCCGTGACGCGCACCTCGCCGGTGGCGAGGATCGCGAGCATCGGCTCGTGGCCGGCGAGGATGCCGATCTCGCCCTCGACCGTGCGAGCCGTGAGCTGCTTCGCCTCTCCGGACCACACCTCGGCGTTCGCGGACACGACGCTGACCTTCAGGGTCCCGGCCATGATCAGCCGTTCTCCTTCTGGATCTGGGTCCACTTCTCCTCGACGTCCGAGATCGAGCCGACGTTGAAGAACGCCTGCTCGGCCACGTGGTCGAACTCGCCCTTGGTGATCGCGTCGAACGACTCGATCGTGTCCTTCAGCGGGACGGTCGATCCCTCGACACCGGTGAACTTCTTCGCCATGTAGGTGTTCTGCGAGAGGAACTGCTGGATCCGGCGCGCACGCGACACCGTGATCTTGTCCTCCTCCGACAGCTCGTCGACACCGAGGATCGCGATGATCTCCTGCAGCTCCTTGTTCTTCTGCAGGATCTGCTTCACGTTCGTCGCCACGCGGTAGTGGTCGGCGCCCAGGTAGCGGGGGTCGAGGATGCGCGAGGTGGACGTGAGCGGGTCGACGGCCGGGTAGAGGCCCTTGGACGCGATCTCACGGGAGAGCTCGGTGGTCGCGTCGAGGTGGGCGAAGGTGGTCGCCGGCGCCGGGTCCGTGTAGTCGTCGGCGGGGACGTAGATCGCCTGCAGCGAGGTGATCGAGTGTCCGCGCGTCGAGGTGATGCGCTCCTGGAGCACACCCATCTCGTCGGCGAGGTTCGGCTGGTAGCCCACCGCGGAGGGCATGCGGCCCAGGAGGGTCGACACCTCCGAGCCGGCCTGCGTGAAGCGGAAGATGTTGTCGATGAAGAGCAGCACGTCCTGCTTCTGCACATCGCGGAAGTACTCCGCCATGGTCAGGGCCGACAGGGCGACGCGCAGACGCGTTCCCGGCGGCTCGTCCATCTGGCCGAAGACGAGAGCGGTCTTGTCGAAGACGCCCGCCTCCTCCATCTCGGCGATGAGGTCGTTGCCCTCACGGGTGCGCTCGCCGACGCCGGCGAACACGGACACTCCACCGTGGTCCTGCGCGACGCGCTGGATCATCTCCTGGATGAGGACGGTCTTGCCGACGCCCGCGCCGCCGAACAGGCCGATCTTGCCGCCCTGCACGTACGGAGTGAGCAGGTCGATGACCTTGATGCCGGTCTCGAACAGCTCGGTCTTGGACTCGAGCTGGTCGAACTGCGGGGGCTTGCGGTGGATCGGCCAGCGCTCGGTGATCTCGAACGACTCTCCGTTGATCTTCCCGTCGGCGTCGGCGTTGAGCACCTCGCCGATCACGTTGAAGACCTTGCCCTTGGTCACGTCGCCGACCGGGACCGAGATCGGCAGGCCGGTGTCGTGGACCTCCTGGCCGCGGACGAGTCCGTCGGTGGGGTTCAGGGAGATGGCCCGGACGAGGTCGTCGCCCAGGTGCTGCGCGACCTCGAAGGTCAGCTTGCTCGAGACGCCCTCGACCTCGACGTGCGTGTAGAGCGCGTTGTAGACCTCGGGGATCGCGTCGTGGGGGAACTCGATGTCAACGACGGGGCCGGTGACGCGGGCGATGCGGCCGATGGCCCCGCCCGACGTCCCGGTCGCCGCCTCAGGTGCGGTCAGTGTCATTGCTACTTCCTTCTGTGGTCTCACCGCTCCCGGAGGGCGGAGTCGAAACTGTGTGGAGCGGAGCCCTCTTACTTGGAGGAGGACAGGGCGTCGGCGCCGCCGACGATCTCGGCGATCTGCTGCGTGATCTCGGTCTGGCGGGCGTTGTTGGCGAGACGCGTGTAGGTCTTGATCAGCGTGTCCGCGTTGTCGCTCGCCGACTTCATGGCCTTCTGGCGTGCCGCGTGCTCCGAGGCCGCCGACTGCAGCATCGCGTTGAAGATGCGGCTCTCGACGTACACGGGCAGGAGGCGGTCGAGGACCGTCTCGGGGTCGGGCTCGAACTCGTAGAGCGGGTACAGCTCGCTGTTCTGCTCCTCGGCGCCCTCGACCACCTCGAGCGGCAGCAGCCGGACGATGGTCGGCTGCTGGGTGACCATGCTGACGAAGCGGTTGTAGACGAGGTGGATCTCGTCCACGCCGCCCTCCTCGTCATCGAGGTTGTACGACTCGACGACCGCGTCCGCGATCTCCTTCGCCGTCTCGAACACGGGCTGGTCGGTGCCGCCCGTCCAGACGCGGACGCTGGCCCGCTTCCGGAACGAGAAGTACGCGTTCGCCTTGCGGCCGACCAGGTAGAAGACGACCTCCTTGCCCTCGCTGCGCAGCAGCGCGGCCAGCTCCTCGGCCTCCTTGAGCACGCTCGAGGAGAACGCGCCGGCGAGGCCGCGGTCGGAGGTGAAGATCACGATCGCGGCCGTGTCCAGCTTCTCGCGCTCGGTCGTGAGCGGGTGCTCCACGTTCGAGTAGGTCGCGACAGCGGACACGGCGCGCGTGATCGCGTTCGAGTAAGGCGCCGCGGCAGCGACGCGGTTCTGCGCCTTCTGGATGCGCGAGGCCGAGATCAGCTCCATGGCCCGAGTGATCTTCTTGGTCGTCTGGGCCGAGCGGATCTTCGACCGGTAGACCCGGAGTTGCGCTCCCATGTGTCTCCTGTTGTCCTAAAAGTGGCGAATCGTCGGGGTGCCGCTGGTCAGCGACGGCCCTTGACGATCTTCTCCTGGCCGACCTCGTCGGCCGCGATGGCCTGGTGCTCCTCGCGCCCGACCGAGGCGAGCGGCTTGCCCTCACCGGTCTGGAACTCCAGCTTGAAGCCGTCGACGGCACGGTTGAGCTCGGCGACGGTGTCGTCGGAGAGCACGTTGGTGTCGCGGAGGGTGTTCAGCACCTGGGTGTTGCGGCCCAGGTAGTCCAGGAGCTCGCGCTCGAAGCGCAGCACGTCGGGGACCGGGACCTCGTCGAGCTTGCCGTTCGTTCCGGCCCAGATCGAGACGACCTGCTCCTCGACGGGGTACGGCGAGTACTGCGGCTGCTTGAGCAGCTCGGTGAGGCGGGCGCCGCGGGCGAGCTGACGGCGCGAGGCGGCGTCGAGGTCGGAGGCGAACATCGCGAAGGCCTCGAGCGAGCGGTACTGCGCCAGCTCGAGCTTCAGCGTGCCGGAGACCTTCTTGATCGACTTGACCTGCGCGTCGCCGCCGACCCGCGAGACCGAGATACCCACGTCGACCGCGGGACGCTGGTTGGCGTTGAAGAGGTCGGACTGGAGGAAGATCTGGCCGTCGGTGATCGAGATCACGTTGGTCGGGATGTAGGCCGAGACGTCGTTCGCCTTGGTCTCGATGATCGGGAGACCGGTCATCGAGCCGGCGCCGAGCTCGTCGGACAGCTTCGCGCAGCGCTCCAGCAGACGGGAGTGCAGGTAGAAGACGTCACCCGGGTACGCCTCGCGTCCCGGCGGGCGGCGCAGGAGGAGCGACACGGCGCGGTAGGCCTCGGCCTGCTTCGACAGGTCGTCGAAGATGATCAGGACGTGCTTGCCGCCGTACATCCAGTGCTGGCCGATGGCCGAGCCGGTGTAGGGGGCGAGGTACTTGAAGCCGGCGGGGTCGGAGGCGGGGGACGCGACGATGGTCGTGTACTCCATCGCTCCGGCGTCCTCGAGCGCGCCCTTCACCGAGGCGATGGTCGAGCCCTTCTGGCCGATGGCGACGTAGATGCAGCGGACCTGCTTGTTCGTGTCGCCCGACTCCCAGTTGGCCTTCTGGTTGATGATCGTGTCGATCGCGATGGCCGTCTTGCCGGTCTGGCGGTCGCCGATGATGAGCTGGCGCTGGCCGCGGCCGACCGGGATCATCGCGTCGATGGCCTTGATGCCGGTCTGCAGCGGCTCGTGGACCGACTTGCGCGACATGACGCCGGGAGCCTGTAGCTCGAGGGCGCGGCGGCCCTCGGAGGCGATCTCGCCGAGTCCGTCGATCGGGTTGCCGAGCGGGTCGACGACGCGGCCGAGGTAGCCGTCGCCGACTGGGACCGAGAGGACCTCGCCGGTGCGGGTGACCTCCATGCCCTCCTCGATGCCGGAGAACTCGCCGAGGACGACGACGCCGATCTCGTTCTCGTCGAGGTTCTGGGCCAGGCCCAGGACACCGTTGGAGAAGCGGATGAGCTCGTTGGCCATGACGCCGGGGAGGCCCTCGACGTGGGCGATGCCGTCGGCGGCGTCGATGACGTAGCCGACCTCGGTGGTGGAGGCCTTGCCCGGCTCGTACGACGAGACGAAGTCCTTCAGCGCGTCGCGGATCTCATCCGGGCTGATGGTGATATCTGCCATGGGAATTCCTATTCGTTGGGTCCGTGCGAGCCGAAGAGGTCGTCGGGGCCTGACCTGGATGGTGCGGGGGTCGAGGGCAGTGCCCTCTGAGGATACGTGCGCCCGTCAGGACGCGAGCTGGAGCTTCAGGTCGGACAGCCGTGCGGAGACGGTTCCGTCGATGACCTCGTCGCCGACGTGCAGGCGCATCCCGCCCAGGAGGGAGGGATCGACCACGACGTTGACGGAGACCGGTCGGCTGTACTGGCGCGTGAGCGCCGAGCGGAGCCGGTCGAGCTGCTCGGGGGCGATCGGTGCGGCGACCGAGACCGTGGCGAGGATGAACCCGCCCTGGTCGGCGACCACGCCTGCTGCGAAGCGGACGAGCTCCGGGATGCGGCGACCGCGCGGGTGCGCGATCAGCTGCCGGAGGATCGCCAGCGTCTCGGCCGCGGCCTTGCCCTCGAGGAGGCGCTGCACGAGCGCGACCTTCGAGTCGGCGGCGGCGAGCTTGCTGCCGAGCGCGAGCTCGAGCTGGGCGTCGGAGGCGACGACCTCGCCGAAGGAGTGGAGCTCCTTCTCGAGGTTGACGCCCTCCGGAGCGGACGACGCGATCGCGCGGACCCCGACCTCCTCGACCCCGGCGACCATGTCGCTCGGGCTCGACCAGCGGTGGCCGACGATCACGGTGAGCAGGCGCTTGGCCGGCTCGCCGAAGGGACCGAACACGCGGGCGACGAGAGCCTGCTTGCTGCTCGAGTCGGCGCTCGGGTCGGCGAGGGCCGCGCGCAGCTGCGCCTGGCCGTCGATGACCCGTGCGGCCTCGAAGAGCTGCTGGGCCGTGTCGAGGGACGCCTGACCGGCGAGGGCGGAGAGCTCCGCCTTCGCCGATGCGAGTGCCTGCCTGGACGCGCTGCCCATCAGTTGTTCGCCTTCTCCGAGGCCTCGAGGTCGGCGAGGAAGCGGTCCACGATCGCGGACGCCTTCGCGTCGTCGTTGAGGCTCTCGCCGATCACGCCGGAGGCGAGGTCGATGGCGAGGGTTCCGACTTCGGAGCGGAGCGAGACCACGGCGGCCTGACGGTCCGCCTCGATCTGGGCGTGCGCGTTGTGGAGGATGCGCTCGGCCTCGACCTGCGCCTGCTCCTTCTTCGCCGCCACAATCGCGTTGCCGTCGGCGTTCGCCTTCTCACGGATCACTCCGGCCTCGGCGCGGGCCTCGGCCAGCTGGGCGGTGTACTTCTCGAGGGCGACCTCGGCCTGTCGCTGGGCCTCGTCGGCCTTCGCGATGTTCCCCTCGATCGCGGCGGAGCGCGCGTCGAGCATCTTCTGCAGGCGCGGCAGGACCAGCCTCCAGAAGAAGAACAGCAGGATGAGGAAGATCACCCCCGACCAGAAGAAGTCGTAGAACTCCGGGATCAGAATGACCGCGGGGACGTCACCTTCTTCCGCAGCGATGTTCACAGCGGTGCTGAACACGACTACGCCGCGAAGATGAAGTAGGTGGCGAGGCCGATGAGCGCGAGCACCTCGGTGAACGCGATGCCGAGGAACATCGTGGTCTGGAGGCGGCCGGCCATCTCGGGCTGGCGCGCCATGGCCTCGACGGTCTTGCCCGCGACGATGCCGACACCGATGCCGGGGCCGATCGCTGCGAGGCCGTAACCGACCGTCGCGATGTTGCCGGTGAGTTCGGCGAGAACGGTGACTGAGTCCACGAGTGGGTCCTTTCAGTGGGGTGATCGTGAGAACGGGCGGGAGCCCGTGAGTAGTGGGGTCAGTGCTCCTCGGCGACGGCCAACTGGATGTAGACCGCAGCGAGGAGGGTGAAGATGTAGGCCTGCAGCACGGCGACGAGGAGCTCGAAGAGCGTGAACGCACCGCCGAAGGCGAAGGTCACGACGCCGAAGAGCTTGAAGCCCGGGTCGATCTGGGAGCTGAAGAGGAAGAACTGCGTGGCCGAGAAGCACAGCACCAGCAGGAGGTGGCCGACGATCATGTTCATCACGAGCCGCAGTGCGAGCGAGAGCGGACGGATGATGAACGTCTGCAGCAGCTCGATCGGCGTGAGGATGAAGTAGATCAGGAACGGCGCTCCGGGCGGGAACAGGGCGTTCTTGAAGAAGCCCATCCCCCGGTCCTTGATGCCCGCGTAGATGAACGTCACGTAGGCGACCAGGCCGAGGAAGAGCGGCATGCCCACCACGGAGGTCCCCGCGATGTTCAGGAACGGGACGATGCCGGTCAGGTTCATCGAGATGATCGCGAAGAAGATCGTCACGAGGATCGGGAGGAACCGGCGCGCGTCCTTCTCGCCGAGGATGTCCTTGGCGATGGTGACGCGGACGAAGTCGAACGCGAGCTCGACGACGTTCTGGAAGCGGCCGGGGACGAGGCGCAGCTTGCGCGTCCCGAGCCAGAAGAACAGCATCAGTGCGATGACCGCGATGAAGCGGACCAGCATGACGCGGTTGATCTCGAAAGGGGTTCCCTCGAAGAGGAAACCGGGCGGGAAGAACTCGGAGATCGACGGGGTGTGGAAGTCACTCTCACCGGTCGAGGACGAGACCAACAGGGTCACAGCGTTAGCAAACAGCGCTAGCTCCTGGAATTCGGGGCGTGGCACGTTGCAGCCGACCGAATCGAATCATTCGGACGCAACGCTCTCGCGACGACGAAAGGTGGGGTTTTCCGCTCGGACGGCGATCGTGCTCGACGACCGCCATCAACGATGAGACGATCTGAGGACACGTTCGCCTGCGGGATTCGTCCCTACTGTAGCAACAGAACGGCCTGAGAGCCGAATCGTGGTCCTCTCAGGAACCGTTCGGCTCGTCCTCATCGAGCGATGTCGCTGACGTTCGGCATGCGCGAGCGCGAGACGACGAGGACGTCGATCACCAGGGACCCCAGGACGGCGACGATTATCGTGACGAACATCGCGGTGCTGTTCAGCCACGGCTGATCGCGCAGGACCAGGGCGGCGATCACGAACAGCACGAACTTGGCGAGCCACGTGCCGAGGACGACGGCAAAGAACCCGCCGATGTCGAGGCGGTTGGCGACGAGGATGCTCGCGGCGGTGAGGAGCACCATCACGCCGCCGACGATCGCGCCGAGGAGGGCTCCGATCGCGCCCTCTCCCCCGGCGGCGATCCCGCCGACGACGGTGCCGAGAACGGCCAGGGCGAGCACGAAGAGGCCGCCCACGACCAGCGCGCGGCGCAGGACGGGGACGGACGCGGGCTGCGGACGGGGGGTGGCCGGGGAGGCTCCGGTCATGATGCTTCCTTCCGCGCCGTGGTCGGCGCTGTCGTGTCCCGGTCGATCGGGAGTCCGGCCGGCGGACGGAGCAGCTCCGTCGAGGACGCGCGGTCGAGGGGGTCGAGGACGGGTGAGGCCTCCGCGGACTGCGCCGCCGCCTCGAGCCGCTTGCGGCGGCTGAGCGGGGCGAGCGTGACGACGGTGCAGACCAGCAGACCGACTCCGAGGAAGACGAGCGGGACCCACAGCACGTCGACCACGAACATCAGCAGGCAGCTGACGGCGACGACGGCGGTCCACGCGTAGAAGATCAGCACGGCGTGCAGGTGGGAGTGCCCCATGTCGAGCAGGCGGTGGTGCAGGTGCTTCCGGTCGGCGCTGAACGGCGACTTTCCCGCGCGCAGGCGCCTGATCACAGCGAGGCCGAAGTCCATCAGCGGCACCACGAGGATCGCGAACGGCAGGATGATCGGGATGAACGCGGGCAGGAGCTCCTTCGCCGCGAGCTGGGCCGGGTCGATCTGGCCGGTGACCGCGATCGCGGAGGTGGCCATCAGCATCCCGATCAGCAGTGCGCCGCTGTCGCCCATGAACATCCGCGCCGGACGCCAGTTGATGGGGAGGAATCCGGCGCAGGCGCCGACGAGCAGGACCGCGATGAGCGAGGCCAGGTTGAAGTAGTCGGTGGGCGAGGTCTGCTGCACCAGCAGGTAGCTGTAGAGGAAGAAGACCCCGTTGGCGATCAGGGCGACGCCCGCCACGAGGCCGTCGAGGCCGTCGATGAAGTTGAGAGCGTTGGTGACCAGGACGATCGCGAGCACGGTGATGATCAGCGACATCCACGGCGAGCCGACGGTCAGGCCGCCGATCGGCAGGGAGACGATCTGCACGCCCTTCCAGGCGATCAGGCCGGCGGCGATCAGCTGACCGGCCAGCTTCGTGGTCCAGTCCAGGTCCCAGATGTCGTCGGCGACGCCGATGAGGACGATGAGCAGGCTCGCGCCGAGGATCGCGAGGATCGGCTCGGGATTGGCGAACACCAGCCGGAAGTAGGGCAGCTGGGAGGCGATGCCGAAGCCGACGAGGATCCCGAGGAACATCGCGATGCCGCCCAGGCGGGGGGTCGGCCGCGTGTGCATGTCCCTGACGCGGATCTTCGGGTAGAGCCGGTACTTCAGGCTCAGCTTCCAGATGACCCACGACAGCGCTCCGGTCACGAGCGCGACCGCGAGCGAGACGAGGGCGAAGGTGATCACCGGTTACTCACCCGGAGCGGAGTCGGTGCGGGCGGCGCCGGTGCCGGTGTTGGGCGTCGGCGCGTTCGTGCTCGACGAGCCCGTGTCCGGCGCATCGGCGGAATCGACGGGCGCGGAGTCGCCGGGCGCGGAGTCGTCCTGCAGGCGGGCGCCGGAGGCCCAGTCGGGGCGCGCGGTCGGGGTCCGCTCGAAGGCGTACGGGTCGCTGCCGGTCGCGGTCTCGGCGGGCTCCTGCTGGTCCCCGGCCTGCGCCGCGCCGGCCGTGGAGGGGTCGGGCTCCGACGTCTCGGCACGAGGCGCGTCCGGATCCGGCAGCAGGTCTCCGACGACCTCGCGGATCCGCTCGGCCGACACGACGCCCTGGCGCAGGATGCGCAGGGTGCCGCCCTCGAAGCTCAGCGCTGTCGCGTCGACGATCGTCGAGGACTCGCTGGCGCCCGCGGGGCGGTCGCTGTAGCGCGATCCGGCGGCGCCGGCGTCGAGATAGACGTCGACGGAGTCGCCGAGCTGGTCGAACGCCTCCTGTGCGGTCGTGGCCGAGGGCTGCCCCGTGCGATTGGCGGAGGAGACCGCCAGCGGGCCGGTCTCGGCGAGGAGCTCGATCGTCACCGGGTTGTCCGGCATGCGCAGCGCCACGGTCCCGCGCGTCTCGCCCAGGTCCCAGACCAGTGAGGGCTGGGCGTGCAGGACGATGGTGAGCCCGCCGGGCCAGAACTCGCGCGCGAGGTCGCGCACCGCCTCCGGCACATTCTCGGCGAGGGCGTCGAGGGCGGCCACGTCCCCGATCAGGACGGGCGGCGGCGACTGCCTCGTCCGTCCCTTCGCGTCGAGCAGGCGCTGGACCGCGGCGGCGTCGAACGCGTTGGCCGCGACGCCGTAGACGGTGTCGGTGGGGATCACCACGAGCTCGCCGCGGCCGATGGCCGTCCGCGCGAGACGGGTGCCGGTCAGGAGGTCCGTGTCGACGGAGCAGTCGTAGATGCGTGCCATAACGGGTCGATGATACCGGCGCGGTCCGTGTCCGGACCGGCTGCGGCGCGGCGGTCGCGTCAGCGCCGCCCGAGGCCGGGGCTCGGCGGCCGTCGCAGCGGCGCCCGACCCGCGCCGGCCGAGGCCGCCGGAGCGCTTCCGTGAGGCACTCGGCCCGGCGTGGCGGGCGCCTCCGCCGACAGGACGCCCACGAGCGCCACGGAGACGGCGAGCGTCGCGAGCGAGTGCTGATCGCCGAACCAGGTGGTGTTGTCGGCCATCCCGTGCAGGAACGTCCAGAGGACGGCGACGGCGAGCGCCCCGACGGCGACGGCCTCGTTCCGGGCGACCCGGAGGAGCAGGCGCACGACGGCGACGGTGGCGAGGAGGAGGAACGCGAGGACGGGGAGCGCGATCAGGAGCCCGCCGTTGGTCCACGCGGTGACGAGGAGGTTGTGGGGCGGGCGCGGCTCGCTGTGCTGGGTGAACTGCGACCCGCGCGCCAGCCACAGCTCCTGCCATCCGCCGTACCCCAGCCCCAGCAGCCAGTTGTCGGGGAACGCGCTCGCAGCCAGGCGCAGGAAGTCGCCGCGGGCCCCGAGCGTGAGCACGCCCGCCTCCGCCAGCTGCGGGAAGGACACGGCGACGGCGTACACGGCCGTGATCCCGGAGGGGATGGTGATCATCCAGGCGACCGGACCGAGGCTGCGTCCCTTGAGTCCGCGGATCGCGGCGACCAGCAGGGGCAGGACGATCGCGAGGACGATCGCGGTCTTGGACAGCGTGAAGAGGGCGCCGACCAGCCCGGCGACGGCGACGAGCAGGAGGAGACTCCCCCGCTGCCGTCTCCAGACGGCGAAGGCCAGCGCGCCGGTCGTGGCCATGTACATCGAGGCGATGTTGCCGTTGAGGAAGAACCCTCCCGACTTCTCCTGCAGGACGTTGTTGAAGGACGTCGTGAAGATGTCCCGCACGTAGATGTCGGAGAACAGCACCGCTTCCGGCCACCGGAGGTAGGCGGTCTCCTGCACGGGATCGAGCTGGAAGAGGATCGTGAGCGTCACCTGGAGGAGGAACACGGGCGCCGCCCAGTTGAGGGCGCGGCCGACGACACGCCAGGCGCCGTCGCCGAGCCCGCGGACGGCCAGGTACGGAGTGAGGAAGGAGACGACGGAGACCACGTCGCGCAGCGCGGCCGCGCGTGCTCCGGAGTAGGTGAGCGCGAAGAGGGTGCCGGCGATCACGAGGAGGACCACGACCACGAACCGGTCGATCCGCCCGCCGCGCAGCCGCGCCACGGAGTACGGGAGGAAGAGCAGGCTCCAGGCGACCGGAGCGGTGACGGGGCCCAGGGTGTAGAGCTGCACGACGCTCAGCGCCAGGAGCACCGCGAGGAAGACGAGGACGATCCGCTCGTGCCGCCGCTGAGCGGGATCCGCCGGCGCGCGCGACGGCCGCCCGCGGGTCTCCGGAGCGTCGGTGACGCGGGTCGCGGCGATGACGGAGGGACGAGAGGCGGTCGGGCGGCGGAGGAGGGCGTCGTCGGCGTGGCGGCCCATGTCAGAGCCGTTCCGCGGAGGTGCTGGTGGCGGCCTCCGTCTGGCGGAGCGGAGGAGCGGCGCGCCGATTCCGGGACGACGGGCCGACCTCTCGCGGCGGGCGGGTCGTCCGCGGGCGCCGGTCCGGGGCGGGAGGCGGATCGAGCAGCACGGGAGAGGCGGTGGCGTCGGCGGACGCGGGCGGGAGAGGGGATGCAGGTGGCATGTCGCGCCGACACTAATCGCGCGGCACGAGCCTCGACGGGCTTGGCGCGGAACGTCGATCCGCGTGCGCGCGGCGGCCCCGCGCCTCAGCCACGGGGGTCTGCCAGCAGCTCGTCCGCGCGGCGGGCGATGCCCGGCCAGCCGAAGTCCGCCGCTCGGCGCCGCGACGCCGCAGCGACCTCCGCGCGTCGCCGGGGATCGCGCAGCGAGGCGATGAGGGCGGGGAGCTCCGCGAGGACGGCGTCCGCGACCTCCTCCTCCGTGCCCGGCGGGACGAGGACGGATCCGTCGACCACTCCGTCGGAGGTGCGCAGGATCTCGGGGAGGCCTCCGCGCTCGACCGTCACGACGGGGATCCCCCGCGAGAGCGCCTCCACCACCACCATCCCGAACGGCTCGTCCCAGCGGCAGGGGTAGAGCAGGAGCGCCGAGGAGCCGAACAGCTCCAGCAGGTCCTCGTGCCGGAGGAACGGGAGCCGGCGCACGACGCCGGGCAGGGCGGCGACCGCCTCGTCGAGCGCTCGGACGTACGGGGTGGGCGTCGCGTCGTCCCCGAGGCCCGATGCGCCGGCGATGACCAGCCGCAGATCGGCGCCGTGCTCTGTCCGCATCCGCCTCACGATCTCGACGGCCTCGCGGGCTCCCTTCTCGGCCACCAGCCTCCCGGCGAAGACCGCCTCCGCAGTACCGCCGAGCGGCGCCGGCGGGACCTCGGGCGGAGGGACGACCCCGTTGTACAGGACGGCTGTGGCGATCAGGCCGTACCGGTCGACCGCCCGGGCGCGCAGGAACTCGCTGCAGAAGATCCACTCGTCGACCGCGTCGAGGTAGCGCCGGGCGGCGGCGGGATCGGGTGGCAGGTGATCGAGCAGGTCGTTGTGCAGGTGTGCGACGATCCGCCCCCGGTAGCCCAGGCGGCGCAGGCGCACGGCGTAGCGGGGGCGGTTGTGGATCCAGACCGTCGGGACACGGCGCAGCGACGGAGCGAGCACCAGCAGCCAGAAGCGCCCGCCGAAGGACAGCCGGCGCAGCTCGGCGCCCGGGTCGCTGTCGCGCCGATGCGCCAGGAGGAGTGCCGCGCGCCGCTGAACCGCGTAGATCCGCCGGTACAGACGATGGGGCCTGACGTCCACGCCCGGTGACGCCGACGACCACGGCGCGTGCACGGCGATCCGGAGCGAGGACCGGGACACCGTCTCGCGGACCCAGGTCGCCACGGCTCCCCCGCTGCCGTCGAAGCGCTCCTCGGCGGCCAGCACCACGGCGACCTCGACCGGGGCGGCGGAGCCGAGCCGGAGCCGGGCGGGCAGTCGCGACAGGACGAGCGATCGCGCCTCGGCGATGTCGCGCCCCGGCGCCAGGAGGGCGGTCGCTCCCAGCACAAGGCCCGCGAGCGCCAGCTCCACCGGGAGCAGCCGCAGGGGCGCGCCCTCGGGGAGCAGGCGGAGCAGGAGCAGCACGATCGCCATCGGTGCGGCGAGCAGCGGCCCCGCGGCGCACGCGCGCAGGAACGCGCCGAGGCGCACTCCGAGCACCACCCGCAGCACGGCGCAGGTGACGGCGAAGCCGAGAGCGCTCGAGAGCAGCAGCCCGCCGATCAAGCCGTCGAGTCCGAACAGCACTCCCCCGCCGACGATCATCGGGACCGTGATCGCGGTCTTCACGATGTTCACGACCAGCCCGAACCGCACCCGGTCCATCGCCATCAGGATGAAGCCGACCGGATTGCCGATCGCCCGCACCGCGCCCACCACCGTCAGTGCGCTCGTCATGCCCGCGATCCAGCCCCAGCCGGGTCCGTAGAACAGCCGCACGATCTCCTCGGAGCGCAGCGCCACCAGCATCAGCGGCGGGATGCTCGCCATGCTGAGCACCGCGGTGACGCGGAGGTGGTTCCGCGCGACGCGCTCACGGTCGTGCTGGATCGAGGAGAACACCGGGAACATCACCCGCGTCACGATCGGGTTGACCCTCGCGGGGAGGTTCACGGCGAGGTTGTATCCCAGGGTGTACCCGCCCAGCTGGGCCGGTCCGAGCAGGCGGCCGATCGCGAGCGAGCCGGCGTTCGAGCCCAGGTAGTTGACGATGCCGTCGAGGGTCTGGAAGACGCCGAAGGAGAGGAAGCGGGCGGTCTCGCGGATCCGGAACCGGAACCGCAGCCGGAACCAGCGGCGGGCCTGCACGAGGGCGAGCACGGAGCGCAGAGCCGCGGTCGCGACGAGCCCCCACGCATAGGAGAGCGCCCCCGCGCCCGAGACCGCGAGGCAGACCGTCACGGCGAAGCCGCCGACGAGAGCGATCGTCTCGGACACGGCGACCGCTCGGAACCGGATCCCCTTCTCGAGCACCGCTCTCGGCACCTGCCCGGCTGCGCTGCCCACGAACACGAGCGAGGCGACGCTGAGGACCGGCGCCGCGGCGGCGGACCCGAGCAGGGAGGCGATCGGTGCGGCGCCCAGGAGGACGGCGACGGTGACCAGGAGCCCGACGGAGAGGTTGAGCCAGAAGACCGACGAGAGCTCGAAGCTGGTCGCCCGCCGGCGCTGGATGATCGCCTGGGCGACCCCCATGCCGAGGAAGATGTCGACGAACGCGTTGAGCAGGGCGACGATCGCGATGATCCCCATCTCGGAGGGGTCCAGCAGTCTCGCCAGGAGCGCGAACTGCCCGAGCTGCACGACGAGCGCGACGGCGAACGAGACCGCCGTCCAGGCGGTCGCGTCGACGGTGCTCCGGCGCAGGCTCACCTCTCCCGCCCGGCGGAGGCCGGACGGAGGCCCGGTCGCGGATCGTCGGCGCGGTGCTCGGCGCGGCTCATCCGCGATCTCCGTCCGTCGTCGTCGGCATCGATCGGCCGGCCGCCCGGTCGTAGAGGTCCTCGAGGTCGCGGATCCGCTCGGCGAGGTCGAACGAGGCGAGCACGCGCTCCCGCCCCTCCGCGCCCATCCGCTCCGCGCGGTCCGGGTCCCGGAGCAGGGCGGCGAGCGCCCCGGTCAGGCCGGGCACGTCCCCCTCCGAGACGAGCAGCCCGGTGACGCCGTCCTGGACCGCCTCCGGGACGCCGCCGTGGCGGTACGAGACGACAGGGACGCCTGCGAGCGCGGCCTCGAGGAAGACCATGCCGAAGCCCTCGGAGTCGCCTGTCGCCGCGGTCCGCGACGGTGCGCAGAAGACCGCGGCGCCGGCGAGGATGCGGGCGACCTCGGCGGGGGGCAGGGAGCCGGTGAAGGTCACCTGCAGGCCCAGCCGCGCCGCCTGCTCGACGAGCGCCTCCCGCAGGTGGCCGTCGCCGACGACGGTCAGGGGGACGTCGCGGATCGGTCCGGGGAGGGCGGCGACCGCCTCGAGCAGATCCGGAACGCCCTTCTTGTCGGTGAGGCGTCCGACGAAGACGATTCCCGCGCGCTCCGCAGCCGGTGCGGCCTCGGGGCGGGAGGTCGGGACGCCGATGTAGCCCACTCCGGTGCGCCGCGGGTCCGCCCCCAGGCGCAGGAGCCCGTCGGTGATGAAGCGGGAGACCCCGATCACCGCGAGCGCGGTGCGGAAGACGGCGCGGGCCTCGAGGGCGCGGTGAGCTCGGGCGAGGGGGCGGAGCAGGCGCGGAGCTCCGGTCGCGAGCGGCCAGCTGGTCACGTCGTAGCCGTGCCCCGTCACGACGAGCGGGAGGCGCCTCCTCCGTGCGTACCGCGCGATGGAGACGGCGTCGATGAGGAAGTGCGCGTGGATGAGGGCGGGCCGGTGCTCATCGACGATCGCGTCGAGCCGTCGTGACACTCCGAACCACCGCAGGAGGAGGGACCGCCGCCCGCGAGGGGTGATCGGATCGTGCAGGACGATGTCCGTGCGGTCGTGGAGGACGCCCGAGCCGGTGCGCTCGAGGCCCACTCCGAGGGCGCGCCAGCGCTCGAGTCCGTGCATCTGATTGCGGACGAACGTCTCGGAGTCCTGCAGCCACGCGCGCTTCCAGACCAGGACCAGCGGCCTCTCGGCGGCGGCGGCGACTCCCGCGTGCTCAGCGGACGGCACGGCGCACCCGGTAGCGGAGGGCCGCGACCACGCTCGGCAGCACCCGCACGGCGTCGCCCAGATAGCGCCGCCAGAGCCTGCCGGGCTCCCGGCTGAGCCGGTGCGCCCACTCGAGGCCGAGGCGCTGCACCACGAGCGGCGCCCGCGGGATCTCGCCGGCGAGGAAGTCCACGGCGGCGCCGACGCCGAGGCACACCGCTCCCGTGCCGCCGACGGCGAGCAGGCGCTCGCGGACCTCCTCCTGCTTCGGGGAGCCGAGGCAGAGCGCGACGATGCGGACGTCGGCCGCGCGCAGGGTCGAGGAGAGGCGGGCGAGGTAGGCGTCGTCCGCGAGCTCGGCCGGCTCCGGCGAGACGACGACCGGCACCTGCAGCCCGGCGAAGCGCTGCTGCAGCTCGGCGGCTGCGCGATCGCCGACTCCGGGGCGTCCGCCGATGAGAGCGATCGGTGCGCCCTCGAGCGCCGCGCGGCGGCAGACCTCGGTGAAGAGGTCGATGCCCGTCACGCGGCTCGCCGTGCGGTGGCCGTACGAGCGGGCCAGCCAGACCAGAGGCGCCCCGTCGAGCACCACGAGGGACGCCCGGCCGTAGTACCGCCGGAACTCGCCGGAGTGCTTCCAGCGCACGAAGTGGTCGGTGTTCGGCGTGACGACCAGCTCGTCGCGGCCGCTCCGGGACAGCTCGAGCACGGCCTCCGCCGCCTCGTCGAGCGTGGTGATGCTGGCCGGCATCCGCTCGATGCGGCCGGTGATGTAGGAGGTCATGCCGGTGCTCCTCGGGGGTCGGTGCGGGAGGGAGGGAACGGAGCTGGTGTGCGGAAGGGGCCGGTCGCGGCCGCCTGCACGGGGACGGTCACGTCGTCCACCGGGTGCTCCTCCGATCGGAGAGCCGGCGGCGGGTGTCGTGCACGGCGTAGAGGATCCGGCTGAGCGCCGTGAAGGCGGCGGGGACGTGCTTGAGCACCAGCCCCAGGACGAGCAGCCGCGGCGACCGCGCGGAGCGGAGCACGCGGACGTCGCGCAGCGCCTCGGACCCGAGCCGGACGCCGGTCTCGACGAGCGCCGCGTCGGAGTTCTGGCGGATCGGGGTGAGCGCGACGGGGACGGCGTAGAACCAGGTCGTGAACCAGTCCGACAGCGGGCGCGGCACCTCCTCGAACGTACGGGCGAGCGCCGCGCGCATCTCCTCGGCGCAGACCAGGAGGTTCCGGAGGTCCGGGTCGCGCCGACGGGTGATCGAGGACGCCGTGTGGACGTAGGAGTAGAGGACCTCCGGCACGAAGAGCACCCGTTCCGACGCCTGGACCGCCCGCAGCACGCCGACGAAGTCGGACTGGGAGCTCAAGCGCGGGAAGAGCTCCTCCTGCAGGACGGCGCGGCGGAAGAGCTTGTTCCAGAGGAAGCCGTGCAGGCGCCCGGACGCCATCCGCTCGAGAGCGAGTTCGGACGAGACCAGTTCGCGCCGGTCGAGGCCGTCGATCACACGTCCGGAGGTCGACTGCCGGGTGCGGTAGAGCGCCCGGCAGACGACGACGTCGGCCGCCGTCCGCTCGGCCTCGGCGGTGAGGGTCCGAAGGATCTCCGTGTCCCACTCGTCGTCGACGTCCACGAACCAGACGAACTCGGAGTCGATGCCGTCGAGGGCGCGGTTCCGGGCGGCAGCGACGCCGCCGTTCTGCTCGAGGAGCAGGACCCGGGCGTCCTCGCGTCCCTCGGCCCACTTCTCGAGCACCTCCGCCGTGCCGTCCGAGGACGCGTCGTCGACGAGGACGACCCGCGTCCCCGGTCCGAGAGTGAGTGCGAGCCGCGCGAGGAAGCCGTCGAGCCGGGCGATCGCGTTGTAGCAGGGAGCCACGACGGTCACCGAGTGCACGCCCCCGCTCACCGTCGGCCCCCGAGCTCGCGGTAGGCGGCGACGACGGGTCCGAAGACGGCGTCGGGCGAGGCGGCCTCGTCCACCCACGCCTTCGCGCGGTCGGCCTGCATCAGGAGCCCCTCGGGTCGCTCCAGAGCGGCGGCGAGGAGCTCGGCGATCCGCTCCCCGTCGGCGTCGGCGGGGAGCAGGAGGCCCCGACCGTCGGCGAGCAGCTCGCCCACACCGCCGACGTCGGTCGCCACGACCGGGCGACGGCGGGCCATCGCCTCCAGCATCACGAGCGGAGTCCCCTCCCACCGCGAGGTCGACAGGAGGAGGTGCGCCGCGTCCAGCGCTCCGGTCACGTCCGCCGACGGACCGGCGAAGTCGACCACTCCGGCTCCCCGGGCGCGCTTGCGCAGCACCGGCAGCATCGGACCGTCGCCGAGCCAGGTGCCGGTGACGGGCCGGACCCGGGCGAGGGCCTCGACGGCCGCGAGGAAGCGGACCGGGTCCTTCTGCTCCGCGAGCCGCCCGATGCCGAGGACGCGGACGACCGGCTCGGCGAGTTCCGGCGCGCTCGCGGGCTCCGCGGTGACGTTCGCCGGGGCGTTGCCGGTGACCACGACGCGATCCTGCGGGCGGCCGTAGACCTCGACGACCATCCGCCCCACGGAGGCGGAGACGGCGAACACCCGCCGGGAGCGGAAGGAGAGCGCTCGCCTGTCGATCCCGGGCAGCTCGGTGTGCGCGTGCTCGACCACGGGGACACCGAGCGCGGCGCCGACGAGGAGGGCCAGCAGAGCCTCGCGGCGCTGGTGGGCGTGCAGGACGTGCGGGCGGAACCGGCGGACGGCGAGAGCGAGGCCGCGGAGATCGGCCGCGAAGCCCTGTCCGGGTCTCGGCACCACGAAGACGGGCGACTCCTGCGCGGCGCGGTCGCTGAGCGGCCCGGGACGCCCCCAGTAGGCGGTCTCGCAGCCGTGCTCGCGGCTCCACGCGCCCAGGGAGAGGGCCACACGCTGCGCTCCGCCGTCCTCGAAGGAGTCGAGGACGTGCAGGATCCGCAGGGATCGGGAACGGGCGGCCCTCATGAGAGCGCCCCGTCGGGAACCGCGCCCGGGAAGCGGACGTCGAGTTCGGCCAGGACGGCGTCGACGTCGCGGCCCATCGTCCCGGGGTCGACGTCGTAGTGATCGGCGAGGAGGTCGACGACCTCGTCCCGGGGCCGGCGCTGCCGGATCACGGCCTCGAAGACCGAGGCTGCGCTCAGCGAGAGCACGATCGGGGGCACCGACGGGCGGGACAGGTCGAGCACGTAGACCTGACGGTCCGTGCGCTCGACGGCGAAGCGCTGGGCCGGCGGCGCGCTGCCACCCTGCGCCTCGGCGGAGGCCTCCACCGGATGCACGGCGCTCGCCGCGGGATCGGACGAGGCCGGGAGGTCGCTCACCGGCGCCGTGGTCGCCGCGATCGCCTCGAACGAGGACGCCGAGCCCTGCTCCTCGCTGCGGCCGCTCAGCGCCACCCGGGCGAAACCGGTGAGGGCGGAGGGGAGGCCTCGGAGCGCCCGCAGGGTCCGCTCCCCCCGGAGCCGGAGCCGACGTCGGACCGTCGTCGCCTCGGGATGGCTCGCCTTGAGATCCGCGCGGGTGGGGAAGGCGGCTCTCAGCAGCAGGCCTCCCTTCAGGCGCCAGGGAGCGGACGCCACGGCGTGCAGCCAGTTGAAGGTGTGCCGGTCGGAGCTGCGGCGCACGTCCCAGAGAATCTGGGCCTGCCGGTAGCGCTCCTCGGGCGCGGCGGGGACTCCCCAGGAGGTGAGGAGCTCCGTCATCGGCGTCTGCGCGCCGAGCTCGACGGCCGCGTCGCGGATCGCCTCACGCTCCTCGCTCGGAAAGCCGGCGGCGTGCGCCTTCAGAACCGCCAGCGCCGTGGTCGCCGAGGCGGAGCGCGCGCTGCGCAGCTGGTGCAGGGCGTGCAGCACGAGGTGGTGCGCGCGCCCGGGGATCCGCAGGGTCTCGTCGCTCAGCGGCAGATCCTCGGCGGCCGCCCAGAGGCGGTCGAAGACGATCCGCTCCTCCTCGAAGGCACCCGGGAAGGAGCGGTGGACGTCGACGTCGCACGGCCACGAGGGGTGGACGAGCGTGATCGAGTGGTCGACGAAGAGCGTCCAGCTGAGAGCCTCGGCGCGGCGGCGCCAGCCCATCGAGGCGAGCAGCCCGAGAGCCTCGTCGAAGCGCTCGGGGTCGACCCAGAGGTCGACGTCGGCCGACGTCATCGGCGCGCGGATCCCCTGGCGGTGCAGACCCTCGCCCTTCACCACGAGGCTGCGGACGCCGTGCGTCCGCAGGGTGTACTGCACCAGCACGGCGGCCAGGCGCAGGGCGACGGCGTTCGGCAGCATCGCGTCGGCGGAGGCGCCGACAGCAGGAACCGGTTCAGGCGACACGGACGCGTCCCTCCGCGAGGGCGAGGATCTCCTCGGCCGCGACGGACCACGGGCGCTCCCGCGCGAGCTCGGCGGCCCCCCGGGAGAGAGCCGTCCACTCGCGCCGGAGCCGATGGAGGGCGTCCTCGTAGTCCTCGCGCGTCGCGTCGTCGGAGAGGACCACGCCCGCCCCCGCCGCGCAGAGATCGGCCAGGACGCTCGACTCGATCGCGAGGACCGGCAGCCCGCTCGCCAGCGCGTCGAGTCCGGCGGCCGCGCCGGTCGTCGACGGCGTCAGATGGGCGTACGCGTGGGAGTGGCGGAGCACCTCGACGACGCCGTCGCGGTCCTGCTCGCCGACGGAGCGCAGCCCCGATGCGAGGTCGTCGGCGATCCCGCCGCCGTCGTCGATCACGGTGACGTACTCGGTGCCGTCCAGCCGGGCGAGGAGATCGAGCCGCTCGGTGCCCCGGTCGAGACCGGAGGCTCCCACGGCGGCGAAGCGGAGGGGCCCGTCGGGGGCGGACGGCGTCGGGAACGACGCGTCCGGCAGGCCCAGGGGTACGACTGTTCCCGCGAGGGCTGACGCGAGCCGCTCCGTCGGGGTGACGACGACAGCACCGCGGCGCTCCTCCTCGAACCGGAGGCGCGGGAGTGCTGGGAGGTCGTCGGCCAGGAGGACGGTCGTCGGAGCGAGCCCGGCGAGCTCCACGGCCGTCCCCGGGAGAGCCACCACGAGGTCGGGCCGCTCCGGAGCGAGCAGTCGGCGGGCCCGGCGCGTGACGACGGCGAGCCCGACGGACCCGGCGCCCCTCCGGCGGGCGGGCTCGAGGAAGCGGGCGAGCACGCTGGGGCGGAGCTCCGCCCCGCTGTACCCCTCCGGGTCACCGGTCACCACGACCACGCGGTGCCCCTGGCGGCGCCAGGCGCGCTCGAGCGGAGCCGCGTGCCAGGCGTCGAGGGCGACGATCCCGATGGTCAGCACGGGCGGACTCCCCCCGTCAGGGGGGATCGGCGGCAGGGACCGGGAGACGGGAGGAGCGCGGAATCCCGCTGGTCGATGACCTCGTGCACAGGGCGGTACCTCTCTCCGTCGCGGCAGGCGGAGCCGCGGACGTCGGAGAAGTTATCCCCGTGCCCGGCGGCCTCCGAGTGGGAGGCGCGATACGGACGCGGAGGCGGCGTGCGCGCCGCTCACGGAGTCGGATCGCGTCGGCAGCGGTCGCTCGACCGTCAGTCCCCGCCACGGGTTCCGCGCCCGCCGCACCGGCATGCGGAGGCACCGCGGCGCCGCCGATAGAGTCGGCTCCGTGACCCTCTCCCCGCAGATCTTCACGCTCCCCTCGGCGGTGCAGCGGACCCCCGCCGCAGCTCCTCACCCGGGGCTGCTCCGATGAGGGGCATCGTCCTCGCGGGTGGTTCGGGGTCGCGGTTGTGGCCGATCACCAAGGGCATCTCGAAGCAGCTGATGCCGATCTACGACAAGCCGATGATCTACTACCCGCTGTCGACGCTGATGATGGCCGGGATCGACGAGGTCCTCGTGATCACGACCCCCGAGTACAACGACCAGTTCCGCGCCCTGCTGGGCGACGGGTCGAGCCTGGGCATGCGGATCGAGTACGCCGTGCAGCCCTCCCCCGACGGGCTCGCGCAGGCGTTCCTGATCGGCGAGGAGTTCATCGGCGACGAGTCGGTCGCCCTGGTCCTGGGCGACAACATCTTCCACGGCACCGCCCTGGGTACCGCCCTCGCGGCGAACACCACGATCGAGGGCGCCGTCATCTTCGCCTACCAGGTCGCCGACCCGCGCGCCTACGGGGTCGTCGAGTTCGACGAGCACTTCCGAGCCGTCTCCATCGAGGAGAAGCCCGAGCAGCCGCGCAGCAACTACGCCGTGCCCGGCCTCTACTTCTACGACAACGACGTCGTGGCGATCGCGAAGACGATCACGCCCTCGGCCCGCGGCGAGCTCGAGATCTCGACGATCAACGAGCGCTACCTCGAGGCGGGGCGGCTGAACGTCCAGGTGCTCGACCGGGGAACGGCCTGGCTCGACACCGGGACCTTCGATTCCATGATCGAGGCGACCGAGTTCGTGCGCGTGATCGAGCAGAGGCAGGGGTTCAAGATCGGCTGCATCGAGGAGATCGCCTGGCGCAACTCCTGGATCGACGACACCCGCCTCGCCGAGCTCGCCGCACCGCTGGTCAAGAGCGGCTACGGCGCCTACCTCCACCGCCTGCTCAGCCTCGAAGGCGTGAACGCGGGCCGCTGAGCCCGGCCTCCCCCGACCTTCCCGACCTCCAGGAGAACCCGTGCGGATCCTCGTCACCGGCGGTGCCGGCTTCATCGGCAGCAACTTCGTCCACCTGACCCTGCGCGAGCGTCCCGACGCGCGGATCACCGTGCTCGACAAGCTCACCTATGCGGGCAGCCGCGACTCCCTCGCCCCCGTCGCCGACCGCGTGCGGCTGGTCGAGGGCGACGTCGCAGACGCCGAGCTGGTGGACCGGCTGGTCGCCGATGCGGATCTGGTGGTCCACTTCGCCGCGGAGTCGCACAACGACAACTCGCTGCACGACCCGACGCCCTTCCTCGCGACGAACGTCATCGGCACCTTCGCGCTCCTGCAGGCGGTGCGCGCGCACGACGTGCGGTACCACCACATCTCGACGGACGAGGTGTACGGCGACCTCGAGCTCGAGGACCCCGCGCGCTTCACCGAGCACACCCCCTACAACCCCTCCAGCCCCTACTCCTCGACCAAGGCAGCCAGCGACCTCCTCGTGCGCGCCTGGGTGCGCTCCTTCGGCGTGCGCGCCACGATCTCCAACTGCTCCAACAACTACGGCCCCTACCAGCACGTCGAGAAGTTCATCCCCCGCCAGATCACCAACGCCATCGACGGCATCCGCCCCAAGCTCTACGGCACCGGCGCCAACGTCCGCGACTGGATCCACGTCGACGACCACAACACCGGCGTCTGGGCCATCATCGACCGCGGCGAGATCGGCGAGACCTACCTCATCGGCGCCGACGGCGAGAAGAGCAACCTCGACGTCGTCACCCGCATCCTCACCGCCTTCGGACAACCCGAGGACGCCTTCGACCACGTCACCGACCGCGCCGGACACGACCTCCGCTACGCCATCGACTCCACCCGCCTGCGCACCGAACTCGACTGGCGCCCCCGCTACACCGACTTCGACGCCGGACTCGCCGCCACCATCGACTGGTACCGCGCCAACGAGGACTGGTGGCGCCCCGCGAAGGCCGCCACCGAGGAGAAGTACTCCGCTCAGGCCTGAGGCGGCCCGCCGGCGGGGATCAGTGCGGACCGACTCCGGTCGACACCCGGCCGGAGGGCCGCGGAGAGTCGCACGGGCCGGGCGTCCGCTTCGCGCGGGACCGGCCGGACAGGACGATGCGGAGCAGCTGCAGCGGCTCGAGGAGGTAGCGGGCCGCGAGCCGGCGCGGGTCGCGCGCCAGGCGGAACAGCCACTCCACGCCCAGGGCGCCCATCCACCGCGGGGCGAGCGCCTGCGTGCCGGCGATGTAGTCGAGGCAGCCCCCCCACGTTCGCGAACGCCGCCCGCGGGGCGAGGTCCCGGTTCTCCAGGATCCAGCGCTCCTGGCGGGGCATGCCCATCCCGACCAGGACGAGATCGGCACGGGCGAGCGAATCGGCGAGCGGCCGCTCCTCGCCGATGCCGTGCCACTGCTGGTCGAATCCGTCGTACGCGAGCCAGGTCATCCGGGACGTGCGGGCGGCGACCGCCTCCGCCGCTTTGGCCGAGGACTCCGGCGTGCCGCCCACGGCGACCACCACCAGAGGCTCGTCGTTCTCGATCAGCGGGAACAGCCAGTCGGTGCTGTGTAGAAGGCTTCGCCGACGTCCGTCCAGGAGCCCGCGCCGCCCGCGGTGCGAGAGAGGCTCTGATCGCTGGGCCAGCCGACCTCCCCGACCGAGCAGTGCACCCCGTACCGCCGGCACCACTGCCCGAAGGTCGTCACCGCCGCCACGAAGACATGCTCGTCGGTGCCGCCCTGCTTGTCCGAGCGCAGGGTCGTGCCCGTGCCGCCGGGGTAGAAGTGCTGCGAGTACACGATCCGGTCCAGCGGGTCCTGGATCCACGGCCCGTCGGGTGCGATCGCGGCGACCGTGCCCGTCGTCGCCTCCCGCATCCCCTCGACCCAGATCGTGTGCCGATCGCCGGTTCCCCGGACGGCCGACACCACGGCCTGCGTGTAGGCCTTGTAGGTCTCGACGGGGACCAGCGACCGCTTCACCTCGTTGAAGAGGTCGTAGGCGGCGATGCGTCCGTCGTTCTGGAACTCCGCCGCGAGCAGGGTCCAGACCCTCTGCGCCTGGGATACCGAGAGCCCGGATCCGAATCAGACGGTCCCCTCGGGCAGATCGCCCTGGCTCGCCGGATAAGTGCCGTTGTTGTGCAGGTCGAGCACGACCCGCATGCCGGCGGCGCCGATGGCGGCGATCTCGGTCCGGAGCAGCGCGACCGCCGCCGGATCGAGCCCCTTCGCCAGAGCGTCGTCGGTGCTCTCCCCGTCGGCCTGCGGCTGCAGGAGCGACCAGGGCACCGCGAGCCGGACCAGGGTGAGTCCGCGGTCCGCCAGGAACTCGTAGCTCTCGGGCGGATTCCCGGCGGTGCAGTCGACTCCGACGTCGACGCGCGACTGCAGATCGAACACGTTCACGCCGCGGAGGTAGGACCGACCGCCCAGGTAGTCATCGACCGAGCCGATGGCAGGCGCGGGCGACGCGAAGGCGGACGACGGCGCGCAGGCCACGGGAGCAGTTCCGTCGCTCCGCTCGAGGAGCCGCACGGCGACCACGACGAGGGCCGCGACCACCACGACCGCCAGGACGATCAGCAGCGGGCGGCGGAGCCGACGGCGCGGCCGATCGCGTGCAGCGGCGATGCGAGCCTCCCGAGCCTGCCTGCCCGGTGCGGCCACCGGATCGCCGCTGAGGCTAGCAGAGCTCCGCGACGCCTCAGCGCACCGCCACCGTCGCGCGGTCGCGGCCGGTGAGGTCGCGCTGCGTGGTCGCTCCGCGCCAGCCGTCGGCAGTGAGCAGGGCGCGGATATCGGCGCCCTGCAGCTCGCCGTGCTCCATCACCAGCACTCCCCCGGAGCGGAGCAGGCGGAGGGCGGTCGCCGAGAGCGAGCGGACGACGTCCAGGCCGTCCTCGCCGCCGTAGAGCGCCGAGGGCGGGTCGAACAGGCGTACCTCCGGGTCGCGCGGGACGGCGGCGGCCGGGATGTAGGGCGGGTTGGAGACGACGACGGAGACGGTGCCGTCCAGCTCGGGAAGTGCCCGGGCGAGGTCGTCGAAGACGATGCGGGCGTTCTCGAGCCCGAGCCGCTCGCGGTTGCCGCGGGCCCAGATGAACGCCTCGGGAGCGTTCTCCACGCCGATCACGCGCGCGTACGGCACCTCGTGCGCGAGCGCGAGCGCCAGGGCTCCGCTGCCCGTGCCGAGGTCGACGGCGATCGGCTCCGGATCGACGACCGCACGGAGCGCGTCGATCGCGATCTGCGCGACGCCCTCGGTCTCGGGTCGCGGGACGAACACGCCGGGTCCGACCGCGAGCTCGAGCGAGCGGAACGGCGCGATCCCGGTGATGTGCTGCAGCGGCTCGCGAGCCGACCGGCGCTCGATCGCGCTCGCGAACGCCGCGGCGTGCTCGTCGTCGACGGTCAGCCCCGTGATGAGGCGCGCCTGCAGCCGGCCGCGGCCGAGCCCGAGCAGGTGCCCGAGAAGCAGCTCCGCATCGACGTCCGGCGTGGGGACGCGGGCGGCGGCGAGGCGGGCGACCGCGTCCGCGAGGAGGGTGCGCGCGTCGACGCCGGTGGTCACGAGGGTCACGCCTCCTCGGAGCCGATGTCGGCCAGGCGGGCCTCCTCGTCGGCCTGGATGGCGCTCTCCACCACCGGGTCGAGCGCGCCGTTCATCACGCCGTCGAGGTTGTACGCCTTGTAGCCGGTGCGGTGGTCGGCGATGCGGTTCTCGGGGAAGTTGTAGGTCCGGATGCGCTCGGAGCGGTCCATCGTGCGGATCTGCGTCTTGCGCGCGTCCGAAGCCGCCGCGGCGATCTCCTCCTGCTGGCGGGCCAGGATGCGAGCGCGGAGCACGCGCATGCCCGCCTCGCGGTTCTGCAGCTGGCTCTTCTCGTTCTGCATCGACACGACGATGCCGGTCGGGAGGTGGGTGATTCGCACGGCGGAGTCGGTCGTGTTGACGGACTGCCCGCCGGGACCGGAGGAGCGGTAGACGTCGATCTTCAGGTCGTTCTGATTGATCGCGACCTCCTCGGGCGCGTCCACCTCGGGGAACACGAGCACGCCCGTGGTCGAGGTGTGGATCCGCCCCTGCGACTCGGTCACGGGGACGCGCTGCACCCGGTGCACGCCGCCCTCGTACTTGAGGTGCGCCCACACGCCCTGCGAGGGATCGGTGGCGTTGCTCTTGATCGCGACCTGCACGTTCTTGTAGCCGCCGAGGTCGGACTCGTCGCGGTCGAGGATCTCCGTCTTCCAGCCCTTCGCCTCGGCGTAGTGGAGGTACATCCGGAGGAGGTCGGCCGCGAACAGCGCGCTCTCGGCTCCGCCCTCGCCGCCCTTGATCTCCATGATGACGTCGCGGCCGTCGTCGGGGTCGCGCGGGATGAGCAGGCGCCGCAGCTTCTCCTGCGCCACCCGCAGCGACTCCTCCAACTCGGGGACCTCCTCCGCGAAGGCCTCGTCCTCGCGGGCGAGCTCGCGCGCGGCCTCGAGGTCCTCGCCGGCCTGGATCCAGGCGGAGTGGGCCGCCTTGATCTGGCTCAGCTCCGCGTAGCGCCGGTTGACCTTCTTGGCGCGGGCGGCATCGGCGTGGAGTGCCGGGTCGGAGAGCTGCGTCTGCAGGTCCTCGTGCTCGGCGAGGAGGACGCTGACGGATTCGAACATGGGGTCCTGGCTTCCGGAGGTGGTCGGGGTCGGGCTCATCGCCCGGGGACGCGAAAACGTCCGCGGCCGCCCCCGGTGACAGGGGCGACCGCGGACGTCGGGGCGCTAGTGGTGGCCGTTGCCGTGGCCGGCGGTGGCCGGGCCGACGGCCGACTTCGAGACCTGCATGAGGAACTCGACGTTGGACGAGGTCTCCTTCAGGCGCGACAGGATGATCTCGAGCGCCTGCTGCTGGTCGAGCCCGGCGAGGGCGCGGCGCAGCTTCCAGGTGATCTTGACCTCGTCGGCGCTGAGCAGCATCTCCTCGCGGCGCGTGCCGGAGGCGTTCACGTCGACGGCGGGGAAGATCCGCTTGTCGGCGAGGTGACGGGAGAGGCGGAGCTCCATGTTGCCGGTGCCCTTGAACTCCTCGAAGATCACCTCGTCCATCTTCGAGCCGGTCTCGATGAGCGCCGTCGCGAGGATGGTGAGCGAGCCGCCGTTCTCGATGTTGCGCGCCGCTCCGAAGAACTTCTTCGGCGGGTACAGCGCCGAGGCGTCCACGCCGCCCGAGAGCACGCGGCCCGAGGGAGGAGCGGTCACGTTGTAGGCGCGGCCGAGACGGGTGATGGAGTCGAGCAGCACGACCACGTCGTGGCCCAGCTCGACCAGGCGCTTCGCGCGCTCGATCGCGAGCTCGGCGACGGTCGTGTGGTCCTCGGCCGGGCGGTCGAAGGTGGAGGCGACGACCTCGCCGCGCACGGTGCGCTGCATGTCGGTGACCTCCTCCGGACGCTCGTCGACCAGGACGACCATCAGGTGGACCTCGGGGTTGTTCTGCACGATCGCGTTGGCGATCTGCTGCAGGACGATGGTCTTGCCGGCCTTGGGCGGCGCGACGATCAGGCCGCGCTGTCCCTTGCCGATCGGGGCGACCAGGTCGATGATCCGCTGGGTCAGCTTGCCGGGCTCCGTCTCGAGGCGCAGGCGCTCGGTCGGGTAGAGCGGCGTGAGCTTCTGGAACTCGACGCGCGCAGCGGCCTCCTCGACGGTCTGGCCGTTGATCGAGTCGACGCGGACGATCGCGTTGTACTTCTGGCGGCCGCCGCCCTCGCCCTCGCGGGGCTGGCGGATGGCGCCGACGACCGCGTCGCCCTTGCGCAGGTTGTACTTCTTGACCTGGCCGAGGGAGACGTAGACGTCGCTGACGCCGGGCAGGTACCCGGTGGTGCGCACGAAGGCGTAGTTGTCGAGGACGTCGAGGATGCCGGCGACCGGGATGAGGACGTCGTCCTCGCCGATCTCGGGCTCGAAGTCGTCGCCGATCGCTCCGCCGCGGCGCTTGCGGTCGCGGTAGCGGCTGCGGCGGCCGTCCTCGCCCTCGGCCTGCTGGCCGTTCTGGGGCTGTCCGGAGCCGTTCTGCTGAGGAGCCTGCTGGCCCTCGGACTGCGCGGCGCGCGCGCCCTGACCGTTCTGCGGCTGGGACTGCGAGGCGGGGCTCTGCTGAGCGTCGTTCTGGCGGTCGTCCCCGCGGTTGCGGTTCCGGTTGCGGCGGTTGCGACCGCGGCCGGTGCCCTGCTGGTCGCCGTTCTGCTGCTGGTCGCCGCCCTGCTGCTCCTGCTGGTCGCCGGAGTCGGAGGAGTCGGCGTCGTTCTCGGCGGGCGCCTGCTCGGCCTGCTCGCTCTGCTCGGAGGCGCCCCCGCGGCTGCGGCGGCGTCCGCGGCGCTCGCGCTGGCCGCCCTCGCGGGAGGAGTCGTCCGACTCCGGCCCGTTGGGCAGCTCGATGTCGATGACGGGCTTCGCAGCCTGGTCGGCGTCGCGGTCCTGCTCGATGACGGGGAGGTCGGGGATCAGCGACTCGACGCCGGTCCCGCCGGGGATGTTGAGGTGCTCGCCGGCGGCGACGGTGCCGCTGGAGGCGCGGCGCGAGCTGCGTCGGCGGGGCGCGCGCTCGGCGGGCTCGGCGACCGGCTCGGCCGCCGCGGGGAGCTCGAGCTCGACGGGGGCCGACTCGGCGGCCGTCGCGGAGGGCTCGTCGACGGTGGGCGCGGCCTGCTCGAGGACGTCGGCCGTGTCGGCCTCGGTGCTCTCGACGGGCGTCGGCAGCTCCGCCGGCGCCTCGGGCTGCGGAGCGGACTGCTCGGCCACATCGGCCGGCTCGGCCTCGACGCCGGTTGCGTCGACGTCCGGGGCGACCGCTGCGTCGTCCGGATCGACCGCGTCGGCGATCGCGGCGGGCGCGTCCTCGGCGGAGGCGGCGCGCAGGTCCGAGATGGCCTGGACCAGCTCGCCCTTGCGGAGCTTGGAGGCGCCGCCGAGGCCGAGCCGCGTCGCGAGAGCCTGGAGCTCGGCGACGCGCAGACCGGAGAGGTCGGCGGTGAGGTCCACGGTCGAGCCGTGGGTGTTGACGTCTGTCACTGGAGAGGGTTCCTTCCCCCCGGGAACGAGTGCTCACCGGGAGAGCTCATCGACCGTGCGGTGCCATCGCGTGTTCTGATCCACGCGATGCTCTCGGCCGCCGGGACCGACTGCCGCAGAGAGCGAGGAGAGGGCCCGGAGACCAGGCGCCGGTCTGCAAGAGGAGCAGGGGCGCCCTTCACACGATGTGATGGCCGTGGTTGTCGGGACGATCCGTCGGACAGATTCCGCTCGTTACGCGGTTCCTCGGGATGCGGTCCCCACTGTAGCACCCTTGAAGTCGACGGCCAGCATGTGCGCGCGCCACGGCGTGGGGGCCTCCCGCTCCACCAGATCCGCGGCGGCGAGGCGCTGTGCGGGGTCGCTGCAGAGCACCAGGACGCTCGGTCCGGCACCCGAGACGACGGCCGCGTAGCCGTGCGAGCGCAGCAGCGCGATCAGCGCTGAGGTCTCGGGCATGGCGGCCGCGCGGTAGTTCTGGTGCAGCTTGTCCTCGGTCGCCGCGAACAGCAGCTCCGGGCTCTGGATGAGAGCGGCGATCAGGAGCGAGGAGCGCGAGACGTTGAACACCGCGTCCTCGTGCGGCACGCTCTGCGGCTGCAGCGAGCGTGCCAGCCGCGTCGACATGGTGTGCTCGGGCACGAAGACGACCGGGGACACGCCGCGGTGGACCATGAGCTTCTTGGAGCGCGGTCGCAGCGGCGAGTCGTCGGCGCCGGAGGCGTGCGGCTCGACCCAGGCGATGGTGAGGCCGCCGAACAGCGCGGGCGCCACGTTGTCGGGGTGCCCCTCCATCTCGGTGGCGATGCGGAGGAGGTCGTCCGAGTCGAGCTCGACGACGCCCTCGAGCAGGCCCTTCGCGGCCATGATGCCGGAGACGATCGCGGCGCCGGACGAGCCCATCCCGCGGCCGTGAGGGATGATGTTGCGCGCGATCACCTCGATGCCGGGCATCTCCTGCCGCTGGTCGGCGAACGTGTACGCGATGGCCTGCACGACGAGGTTCGTCTCGTCGGTCGCCACCTCTCCCTCGCCGACCCCGTGCACGGTGACCCGCGCACCCGTGGCCGCGACGGCCGTCACGTCGAGCTCGTCGTAGAACGAGAGCGCCAGGCCGAGCGTGTCGAAGCCGGGGCCCAGGTTCGCCGAGGTGGCGGGGACCTTGACGTGGACGGTGCGGCCGACGGGAACCGCCGAGGTCATGCGCCGGCCAGCCCCAGCACGTCCGCGATCGCGGCGGTGTCGACCGGGACGACGGTCGGCGTGATGTCCGCGCCGTCGGCCGTGCGGAGCGCCCACTGCGGGTCCTTGAGCCCGTGGCCGGTGACCGTCAGGACGACGGTCGCGTCCTTCGGGATCGCTCCGGCCTCGGCGCGCTCGAGGAGCCCCGCGACGCTGATCGCCGACGCCGGCTCGACGAAGACGCCGACCTCGCCCGCGAGGATGCGGTACGCCTCGAGGATCTTCTCGTCGCTGATCGCGCCGAAGTAGCCGTCGCTGACGGTGCGCGCGTTGAGGGCGAGCTCCCACGAGGCCGGGTTGCCGATCCGGATCGCGCTGGCGATCGTCTCGGGGTGGCGGACCGGGGCGCCGTGCACGATCGGAGCGGAGCCCTCGGCCTGGAAGCCGAACATGCGCGGGAGGCGGGTCGACTCGCCGCGCTCCAGCTCCTCCGAGTAGCCGCGGAAGTAGGCGGTGTAGTTGCCCGCGTTGCCGACCGGGACGATGTGGAAGTCCGGCGCGTCGCCCAGCACCTCGACGACCTCGAAGGCCGCGGTCTTCTGGCCGGCGATGCGGTCCGGGTTCACCGAGTTGACCAGGTGGACCGGGTAGTTCTTCGCGAGGTCGCGGGCGATGTCGAGGCAGTCGTCGAAGTTGCCCTGCACCTGCAGCAGCTGCGCGTTGTGCGCGATCGCCTGGCTGAGCTTGCCCAGGGCGATCTTGCCCTCCGGCACCAGGACGGCCGCGGTGATGCCGGCGTGCGTCGCGTAGGCGGCGGCCGACGCGGAGGTGTTGCCGGTCGAAGCGCAGATGACGGCCTTCGCGCCGTGCTCGACGGCCTTCGAGATCGCCATGGTCATGCCGCGGTCCTTGAAGGAGCCGGTCGGGTTCATGCCCTCGTACTTGACCCACACCTTCGCGCCCGTGCGCGCCGAGAGGGCCGCCGCGGGGATGAGCGGCGTGCCGCCCTCGCCGAGAGTGATGACCGGGGTCGCCTCGGTGACATCGAGGCGGTCCGCGTACTCGTGCAGGACTCCGCGCCACTGCTTGGCCATCTCAGGCTCCTTCAACTCGTAGAACGGACGTCACGGCGCCGACGAAACCATGCGAATGGAGGGCGGTGACGGTGGCCGCCAGATCGGATTCCGCCGCGGCGTGCGTGCCGATGACCAGGGTAGCGGTCGGCTCGCGCCGCTCCGCACCGCCCTGCTCCTCCAGCGGGTCGGCGCCGGGCGGGGTCTGCACCAGGGTCTCGACCGAGACGCCGTGGTCGGCGAAGACGCCCGCGATCTGCGCGAGCACGCCGGGGCGGTCGAGCACCTCGAGGGTGACCTGGTACCGGGTGGTGACGTGGCCGATCGGGAGGACCGCGAGCCCGGAGCTCGCGCTGGTCACCAGGCCGGGGCCGCCGACGACGTGGCGGCGGGCGGCCGACACGACGTCGCCGAGGACGGCGGAGGCCGTCTCGATCCCGCCGGCGCCGGCGCCGTAGAACATCAGGTCGCCGGCCGCCTCCGCCTCGACGAAGACCGCGTTGTTGGCCCCGTGCACGGCCGCGAGCGGGTGGGAGCGGTGCACGAGCGCGGGGTAGACCCGCGCGGACACGCCCTCCACGCCGGTCTTGGCGTCGGTCAGCCGCTCGCAGATCGCGAGCAGCTTGATCACGTAGCCGGAGTCGCGGGCCTGGTCGACCTGCGCCTTCGTGATGCCGGTGATGCCCTCGCGGTGCACCAGGGTGACCGGGACGTCGGTGTGGAACGCGAGGCGGGCGAGGATCGCCGCCTTCTGCGCCGCGTCGTAGCCCTCGATGTCGGCGGTCGGGTCGGACTCGGCGTAGCCGAGCTCGGTCGCGCGGGCGAGCGCGTCCTCGAGGCTCGCGTGCTCGGTGTCCATCCGGTCGAGGATGTAGTTGGTCGTGCCGTTGACGATGCCGAGGATGCGGTGGACCCGGTCGCCGGCGAGGCTGTCGCGCAGCGGCCGGATGATCGGGATCGCGCCGGCGACGGCCGCCTCGTAGTTGAGCTGGGCGCCCACCTGGTCGGCGGCCTCGAAGAGCTCGTTGCCGTGGGCGGCGAGCAGCGCCTTGTTGGCCGTGATCACGTCCGCGCCCGACGAGATCGCCGTGAGGATGTGGCTGCGGGCGGGCTCGAGCCCGCCGATCAGCTCGACCACGATGTCGGCGCCCAGGATCAGCGACTCGGCGTCGGTGGTGAGCAGGTGCTTCGGGATGTCGGCGGTGCGGGGCGCGTCCACGTCCCTGACGGCCACGCCCACGAGCTCCAGCGGCGCCCCCACGCGCTGGGCGAGCTCGTCGCCGTGGTCGAGCAGGAGGCGCGCCACCTGGGCACCGACGGACCCGGCGCCCAGCAGGGCGACGCGGAGGCTGCGGTACTCGATCATCGGGAGGTGGCCTTTCGTTCGATGCCGGCGTCGCGGCGGAGGAGGTCCTCCTCGGTCTCGCCGCGCACGAGGACGCGCGAGCGCCCGTCGCGGACGGCGACCACCGGGGGGCGCCCGAGGTAGTTGTAGTTGCTGGCGAGCGACCAGCAGTAGGCGCCGGTCGCGGCGACGGCGAGCAGGTCGCCCGGCCGCACGTCCGCGGGCAGGAAGTCGTCGTGGACGACGATGTCGCCCGACTCGCAGTGCTTCCCGGCCACCCGCACGAGGGCGGGCTCGGCCGAGGAGGAGCGGTCGGCGATCCGCGCCGTGTAGTCGGCGCCGTAGAGCGCCGGACGGGCGTTGTCGCTCATGCCGCCGTCGACGCTGACGTAGCGGCGGACCGCGGTCGAGCCCTCGGAGCCGACCGTCACATCCTTCACGGTGCCCACCTCGTAGAGGGTGACGCCGGCGGGCCCGATCAGCGAGCGGCCGGGCTCGATCGCGATGTGCGGCACCGGGACGCCGCGGGCGGAGCACTGCTCGGCGACCGCGTCGGCGACGGCGGCCGCGATCTCGGCGATCGGGGTCGGGTCGTCGGCACTGGTGTACGCGATGCCGAAGCCGCCGCCGAGGTTGAGCTCCGGCACGGGCCCGTCCGCGAGCAGTGCCGCGTGGACGTCGAGCAGGCGCGACGCCGACTCCGCGAACCCGGCGGAGCCGAAGATCTGGGATCCGATGTGGCAGTGCAGCCCGAGGAACCGCAGGGAGGAGAAGGAGCGGATGCGGGCGACCGCGGCCGGGCAGTCGGCGAGTGCGAGGCCGAACTTCTGGTCCTCGTGCGCCGTGGCGAGGAACTCGTGGGTGTGCGCGTGCACTCCGCTGTTGACCCGGAGGCGCACCGCCTGCACGCGGCCGTGCCGCTCGGCCGCGGCTGCGACGCGCTCGATCTCGACGAGGCTGTCGAGCACGATCGTGCCCGCGCCCACCTCGACGGCCCTGTCGATCTCGCGGAGCGACTTGTTGTTGCCGTGGAGGCCGAAGCGCTCGGGCTCGATCCCGGCGGCGAGGGCCACTGCCATCTCGCCGCCGCTGGAGAGGTCGAGGTTCAGGCCCTCGTCGCGCATCCAGCGGGCGACCTCGGTCGAGAGGAACGCCTTGCCCGCGTAGTAGACCGTGACGCCGGTGCCGATCCGGCCGAGCTCGCGGGCGAAGACCTCACGCATCTCGACGGCCCTGCGGCGGGCGTCGGCCTCGTCCACCACGTAGAGAGGAGTGCCGTGCTCGCGCACCAGCTCGGCGACGGGCACTCCGGCGATCCGGATCCCGCCGTCCTCGCCGCGCTCGGCGCTGTCCGGCCACACGCCGTCGGCCAGGGCGTTCGGGTCGGCGGGCGTGTGCAGCCACTCAGGCGCGAGCGGATGCCGGGGGGCGCGGGCGCGGGCGTCGACGGTGTCCACGGGTGAGACCTCACAGGAGAGAGTGGGAGCGTCACTGCGGGGCGAGCGGGTCCGGATTGACCCCTGAAGCCAGCGATGTCAGTGTTCGGCCCGCGGAAGACGCCGGCACAGGGCTCCGATCCTACCGGTCCGGGGCGGCGGCGCCGCGCGGGCTCAGGCGCACGTGCCCGGTTCCTGCTCCGCGGGGTCGCTGAGGAACGTCGGAGAGAGCGCGAAGCTCGCGTTCAGCGACTCGTCGGCGACCTCGACTCCGGTCAGCGTCAGTCCGCGCGGCACCGAGTCCGCGATGCACACGGAGGACGGAGCGAGCAGGTCGCCGGAGACGGCGCCGAAGCGGTCGCGGAAGTCGGTCGCCGAGAAGGTCGCACCGGCGGCGGAGACCTCGGCCGGGGTCAGCCGGATGGCGCCGTCCACGGCCGCGAGCTCCATCCCCACGCCCGCGCCGAGCCGGAGGCCCAGCACCTCGACGGAGGCGGTCACGCGCACGAGCGGAGCGTCCAGGGTCACCTCGTCGACGGGAACGGTGCTGCGCTCGGTGACGAGCCGCGAGACCGAGGCCGCGTCGATCGCGACCGTGGTGCTGCCGGACTCGACCGCTCCGACGCCGCTCACCGGCACCCCGATCAGGGTCGCAGCGACGTCGCCGTCGAGCTCGCCGAACGTCACGTCCGGGCTGCGCAGGTCGAGCCGGTCCAGCCGCCCCGAGACGAGCTGCGGGAGCACGGCCCAGCCGGCGACGTCGACGTCCACCGCCCGGTCCACGGGCAGTGCGAGCGCCTCGCGGAGGCTCGCGGCGGCGCGGTCCGCGACGGCGCGGCGGGCGAGCGAGTCGCCCACCACCGCCGCGACCACGAGCAGCACCAGCACCACGACGACCACCACGGCCGCGCGTCCCCCGCGCCGGCGCCGCGGCGCAGCCCCCGACGCGCTCACATCCGGTCCGGGGCCGTGACGCCCAGCAGGGAGAGCCCGTTGCGGAGCACCTGCCCGGTCGCCTCGTTCAGGCGCAGCCGGGTCGAGTGCACGGCCTCGACCGGGTCCTCGCCCTGCGGCACGACCCGGCAGTTGTCGTACCAGCGGTGGTAGAGGCCGGCGACCTCCTCGAGGTACCGCGCGACGCGGTGCGGCTCGCGCAGCTCCGCGGCGTGCGCCACGATGCGCGGGAACTCCTGCAGGCCGCCGAGCAGCGCCGACTCGGTCGGATGCACCAGCGTCTCGGGCGCGAACGGCTCGACGGGGACGCCCGACGCCGCGGCCTTCGCCGCGACCTGGCGGGTGCGCGCGTGGGCGTACTGCACGTAGTAGACGGGGTTGTCGTTGCTCCGCTTGGTCAGCAGGTCGAGGTCGATGTCGAGGGTCGAGTCGGCCGAGGAGCGCACCAGCGAATAGCGCGCGGCGTCCACGCCGACGGCCTCCGTGAGGTCCTCCATCGTGACGACGGTCCCCGCCCGCTTGGACATCCGGACCGCCTCGCCGTCGCGGAGCAGGTTGACCAGCTGGCCGATCAGGATCTCGAGGTTCACGCCCGGGGTGTCGCCGAACGCCGCGCACATCGCCATCATCCGGCCGATGTAGCCGTGGTGGTCGGCGCCGAGCATGATGATCGCCCGATCGAAGCCGCGCTCGCGCTTGTCGAGGTAGTAGGCGAGGTCGCCCGCGATGTAGGCCGCCTCCCCGTCGCTCTTGATGATGACGCGGTCGCGGTCGTCGCCGAACGAGGTGGTCCGCAGCCAGGTGGCGCCGTCCGCCTCGAAGATGTGCCCGAGCTCGCGGAGGCGCTCGATCGCGCGGTCGACGGCGCGCGACTCGTGCAGGGAGTTCTCGTGGAAGTACACGTCGAAGTCGACGCCGAACTCGTGCAGGCTCTGCTTGATCTCGCCGAACATCAGCTCGACGCCGATCGAGCGGAAGGTCTCGGCGAGCTCCTCCTCGGGCAGGACGGCGAGGTCGCCCGGGTAGGCGGCCGCGACGCGCTCGGCGATGTCGCCGATGTAGGCGCCGCCGTAGCCGTCCTCCGGGGTCGGCTCGCCGCGGTGGGCGGCGAGGAGGCTCCGCGTGAAGCGGTCGATCTGCGCGCCGTGGTCGTTGAAGTAGTACTCGCGGGTCACCTCGGCGCCCTGCGAGAGGAGCATCCGGGCCAGGCTGTCGCCGACCGCCGCCCAGCGCGTCCCGCCGATGTGGATGGGGCCGGTGGGGTTGGCGGAGACGAACTCGAGGTTCATCCGGACGCCGGCGTAGGCGGACCCGGTGCCGTAGGACTCGCCCGCCTCGACGATCGCGCCGGCAAGGGCGCCCGCGGCCGCGGCCTCGAGCCGGACGTTGAGGAAGCCGGGACCGGCGACCTCGACCGTGGCGACGCCCTCGACCGCGCCCAGCCCCTCGGCCAGCTCGGCGGCGAGCTCGCGCGGGTTCGCGCCGACCCGCTTCGCGAGCTTCATCGCGATGTTCGAGGCCCAGTCGCCGTGGTCGCGGTTCTTCGGGCGCTCCAGCACGACGTCCGAGAGCTCGACGCCCGCATCGCTCCCCCGTCGCTGCACGGCGTCGAGGACGAGGGCGTGCAGGGAGGCGGCGAGCTGTTCGGGAGTCACGGGGAGCGATTCTACCGGCCGCCGCGCCCGCGCCCCCCGTCCCTCCTGCACCGCGGGGCCGCTCGGCAGGGCGGCGTTGCTAGGGTGCGACGCATGCGCCGTCCCGCCGCCCTCCTCCTCGTCGCCCTCGCCGCGGCGGCCCTCTCCGGCTGCTCCCCCGCGGCCGACCCGGAGCCGAGCGCGAGCGGCGCCGTCAGCGGCACGCCGATCCCCCTCGCCTGCGAGCAGCTGGTCCCGGCCTCGGCGCTCGCGGGCCTGTGGGGCGGATTCTCCCCGGACGACGGCATCGGGACCACCGCCGTCTCCGAGGAGATCGCCCAGTACGACGGCCTGGTCTGCGGATGGTCCGACGATTCGGGCGCCGAGCTGCAGCTGGCCGTGGCCCACCTCGACCCCGCGGTGATCGAGGCGCTCAAGAACGAGTTCTTCACCACCAGCAAGGCCGTCCCCACCTACGGCAAGCCGCCGGAGATCGAGGGCTACTACCAGGTGGCCGAGGGGCGGGGCGTCGCGGACGCCTTCGTCGGCGAGTACTGGATCGAGGCGTCCAGCGCCTCCTTCGTCGAGCCGGGCGACCCCGAGCCGCTCGTGCGGTCGGCGATCGGCGTCCTCGCCGGCTGAGCCCCGGCGTCAGCCCAGGCGCACCGGCGAGACGTGGTCGTCGACGAGCGCCGCGTCGCAGTCGGCCTCCACGCTCATCCCGGTCAGGCGCAGGTCCGTCAGGTAGCTGCTGAGGAACGCGGTGTCAGCCGTGTCCCGGCCGGACGAGATGCGCAGCATCGACCCGCGCGGAGCCAGCCGGGTCGCGTCCACGACGTGCCAGGCGCCGCCCACCCAGGCCTCCGTGACCGCGTGGAAATCCCGCGGCTCGACGCCCGGCGCGTAGACCGCCGTCACCCGGGCGGGGATGTCGAGGGCGCGGAGCAGCCCGGCGACCGTGTGCGCGAAGTCCCGGCACACGCCCTGGCCGCTCTCGATGACCTGCGCCGCTCCCCCGGTGCCGACCGTCGACCCGTAGACGTACGACAGGTGGCCGTGCACCCATTCCTCGACGGCCGTCAGCGCCTCGAAGCCCCGGGCCCGCCCGAATTCGCGCCGGGCTATCCCGCCGAGCACGTCCGCCTCGGCGTACCGGCTCGGCCGCAGGTACTCGACGAGCTCGAGCTCGCTCGGCTCGTCCGGAGCGCCGTGCCCGGCGACCCGCGCCCGGTACTCGACCCGCAGGTCGCCCTCGTTCCCCGCGACGCGGTGCACGCGGGCGCCGTGCCGCGCCGGGAACTCCCGCACCGGCACGTCCTGCCCGTCGAGCCGGACGGTGAAGGAGTCCTCGAACGAGTCGCCCGTGGGCGTCGCCGCCACCAGGAAGATCAGGTCGGTCGGGCCGTTGAGACGCAGATCCAGCGAGGCGGAGACGGTGCGCAGCATGGCTCCATCGTGGCATGCGGGAGGACCGCTCCCGGCGTCGGGGCCCGCCCCGCCCGGGTGCTAATGTGGTCAGGCACTCCTGGCCCCCATAGCTCAGGGGATAGAGCACTGCCCTCCGGAGGCAGGGGCGTAGGTTCGAATCCTACTGGGGGCACCACCTCGAAAGGCCCGGAATCACGCGGAAGTAGCGCGATCCGGGCCTTGTTCGTTCCCGGGCTCTGCCCACGTTCTGCCCACAACCGCCCGCTGAATGGCCTGATCGAGGGCGGCTGAGACCGCGTCCAGGTCGTCCTCGAAGAGGTCCGCGTACACGTCGAGCGTGACCGCTGCGGAGGCATGCCCGAGCATGCGCTGCACGGCCTTCACGTTGGCGCCGGCGCTGATCGCGAGAGACGCTGCGGTGTGCCTCAGCGCGTGGGGCGTGAGCTCTGGCCGGCCGATCGACTCCGCGGCCGCGTCGAGCCATCCACGGCGGAACACGCGGCCCCTGAGCCATCCGTTCCCGCGGCTCCCGGGGAACACCGGATCATCTGGCGCGCGGCCGGCGACGTGCGCGCGCAGCTCCGCGACGATCGACGCCGGGACAGGGATCGACCGCGCCTCGTAGTCCTTCGGGGTCGACTCGTGCTGCACTCCCCCGACCTCGACGACGGTGTGCGACACCTCGAGCCGCCCGCGGCGCAGGTCGACGTCACGCACCCGCAGGCCGGACAGCTCGCCCCAGCGGAGTCCGCAGTACGCGAGGACGCGCACGAGGAGCCCGTAGCCGTTCCGGGCGCCGCTCTCCGCGCCGCGGCCGATCGCGTCGACGGCGGCCGCGAGCTGGGCGACCTCGTCGTGCGAGAGGTAGAGCTTCGCGGCGGCGGTGACCTTCGGGAGCTTCAGCCCGTGCGCCGGGTTCGCCGGGATCCGCCCGTCGCGCTGTGCGGCAGTCAGCGCCCCGGAGAGCACGTTCACGATCTTCCGCACGCTCGAGGGCGACTGCGTCGCGAGCAGCTGGCTCGCCCACGCCTGGACTGTGCCGTGAGTGAGCTCTCCGAGCGGGTACCGACCGAGCGCCGGCACGATGTGGCCTTGCATGATGCCCTCGGCGCGCTCCCGCGACGTCGCCCGAAGATCGGTGCGGGTCGTCATCCAGTCGGTCAGCCACTCCCCTACGGTGACGCGGGACTTCGACGGGTCGAGGTAGATGCCGCGGACCTTGTCGAGCTCGACGGACGCGAGGAACAGTTCGGCCTCACGCTTCGTGCGGAATCCACGCTTGTCCGTCTGAGAGTGGTCCGGCTTCCGGTAGCGGACGCGGTACCGCTTGCCGGCCGCCGTCTCGTAGGGGGTGACGCTACCCACCGTCGCGCTCGGTCTGTCGCGAAAGGCCTGTCGACAAGAGCTGGACCTTCCAGTCGAGCATCCCCGCTTCCCGGGCGGCTCGGATGCGGTTTGTCGCAGTCCGGGGAGAGACCTTCAGGTCTCGTTCCACGGCCTTTGCCGGCGGCTCAGAAGCGGCCGAGGCGAGCAAGTAAACGAAGGCGACGTAGCGCAACGAGAGCGCGGGGCTTTCTTCCTTGAAGCGCAGGGGCAGGGTCTCGCGCGAGCCGATCCAGTGCGCGATCGATACCGGAGGGCTCTCCTCAGGATCCTCGGTCTGCACGAAAATTCCCTGTCGGCTAGCAATGCGCAGATAGTCGAGCACTCGAACGGTCCGAAGCATCGCCCCTGTCACGTCCTCCGAGGCGATCCTCAGGGCTCGCGCGCGGTACCTCAGAGATTCGGGGTCGAACTCTGCATCGATCTCCACGTCGAACGCAGCGCCAGGCTCCTCGGTGATTGCGACCGTGAGCATCGGCACTATCAGCACTGGACCGAGCGGTCCGGCTACTCGGAGAGTCGCGTCCCTCCAGCGCACGCGCTGGCCGGACGGGGTGCGCGCGTCGATGTTCACGGCTCCATAGTGCCGGACGTTGACAGCGCACGGAAATCATTCCCGTGCGCTGACTTGACACGGCGGCGCACAGTCGGGAAGATCGTCAGTGCGTACCCGTGACAGGGCGACGCATCAATCGACTGAACGGAGCTTCGATGACTGTCCACAACCCCACCGCCTCCCGGGAGGCGCGCCGATACCTCAGCATCGATGAGGTCTGCGAGATGGTCCCCGGGGTGACACGCGCGAACCTGGCCCAGATGCGCTTTCGCGGCATCGGACCTCGCTACCTGCGCCCGTCCCCGCGCGTGATCATCTACGACCGCGCGGACATCGAGGCTTGGCTTGCCGCCTCCGCCCGCACAAGCACCGCGGCGGCGTCTTAGATGGCCGGCGCGAAGCTCGGCGAGGTCCGCGTGACGCTCGCGATCGAGGGATCCACCACCCGAGTCGCAGCCGTGCAGCTCACCCGCGGGAAGACGATCACAGCGGGGCTGCTCCTGCGGTTATTGCCCCGCCTGACGCAGGACCTGACGGAGACCCTCGAGCGCCTCAGATCGCGCGAGGAACACCCGGCAGGACGCAAGCCGCTGTGAGCCGCTCTCCCGCGTCAGGGACCCGTGTCCACCCCGACACCCGCCACCAACAGGAAAGGGCCGCACCGCCGTCATCACCGGCTGCGCGACCCGAAGACTCCCGCTCGACCTACCAAGAAGAGAGAGAACCCATGTCCACCGTGATCGTACCGCCCGCCCCCGACACCTCGTCAAGCGGGACGACCGTGATCGACGACCGCACCCCGCTCAATCCGCTGGAAGTCGACTACGCCTCCCGCTTCGAAGGGTGGGCGACCGTGGTGCGGTTGTTAGCCCGGCCCGTCTACGAGGCGGACGGCTACCGGTTCGCTGGCCGGATCGTCGAGGACGAAGCCGCGAGGCGGTTCATCATCCGGATGTTCGCCGGCTCCACGATCGGTGACCTGCAGCAGATGCAGCTCACCCTCCGGCAGGTGCGCGGGGGCATGTACGCCCGCCTCCCGTGGGTCGACCTCGCGGACGGCCGCCGAGTGGTCACGCTCTCCGCCGAGCCGTTCGGCGGACTCCTGATCCCGTGCCGCGAGCCGGCGTGCGTGAACTACCGCGGCGCGCACGTCATCGGCGAGGACGGCAGCCCGTGGCATCAGCACGCCGCGCTCAAGCTCGAGGACGAGCGCTGGCGAGTGCAGGTGCTCCGAGCCGATGACGAGCCCGAGTGGATCGTCGAGCTCTCCGTCGATGACGAGTGCAGCGGCGACGAGGCCGCAGCACTCTCGCTCGCGCTGGCCGCGGCCGCAGACGAGGCACGCAGGCTCAACGCGCCCCGGGAGGTGAATCGCTGATGACGGACTCCAGGCTGCCGGGCCCTTGGTTGATGAACCCCATCATGGACGGGCTTTCGGATCGCGCCTGGCGAACGTTCACCGGCTCCCTGATGTGGTCCAACGAAGCCGGAACCGACGGACGGATCCCGACTCGATCGCTTCGTCTGCTGCACCCTGAGGGTACGGATGACGTCACGCGTGACGAACTCGTATGCGCCGGACTATGGGCGAGGAACCCGGACGGTGTCGAGGTCTGCAACTGGACGCTGATGGGGCAGGAGCTCGCGGCAGCGGTTGCCGAGCGCAAGGAGGCCGCGAGGGTCCGAGCCGCGCGATTCCGGGCCAGAACGGCCAACGGGGGGTCAAACGGGAGAGCTCGGGCTGTTCCGGTGATGCGTGACGCTGGGAGTGATGCAACGCATCGCGTCACGCGTGACGTAGGCGCGGACGTAGGACAGGACAGTGCCAGGACATCGGCAGTGCCAGATTCAAGCGAAAGCGCCGTTGAAGACTGGCCGACCACGCAGCCCGGGTCGGCCCAGACCGGCTGGATTCAGACAGCTGACGGCGAGTGGCAGGAGGCATCGTGATGGAGAACGAAGAGCATGCGGCATGGGCGATCGCGCTGGGTAGGGATCCGCTGCTGACGCCGACGGCGCGGTTCGTGCTCGTGTACCTCGGGCACCGAGCGCAGGCGGGGGTCGTGGTGTCGAAGGCGCCGGAGATCGCCCGTGACCTGGCCCTGTCGAATCGGACGGTTCACGGAGCGCTGGCGGAGCTGATCACGAAGGGTGTCATCTCGCGGCGACCGCAGAACCGGATTGGTCGGTGGCGTGAGTACCGGCTGCTGACGTCGACGAGGGAGGCGGCATGACCGACTATCGGCCCGCCGAGCAGAAGCTGATCGAGAGCGTGGTGAAGCTGAAGCGGGAGCGAAACCAGGCCCGCGCGCTGGTCGCCGAGCTGCGCGCCGACACGATCAGGGAGGCGTGCCGCGGTCGGCTCCGCAGGCTCGAGGACTTCGCCGCGTTCGTCGGCGTCGACCGGGTCCTCACCACTGACGGACGCATCGACCTCGCGATCCTCGACCGGGAGTTGACGAGCCTCCTCCGGCGTCGACCGGAGCTCGCCGCGCCTCCGGCAGATGAGCGGCTCGCGGGTTAAACTGGTCCTGCGAGAACGGTGATCCAGCCAGTGGCGGCCCGTTCTCGCAGGAGCCCCGGTGGGGAACACGTAGCAGCCCGTGGCGCGCGTGACATCACCCACCATGGAGGTCCTCATGACCCACTTCTCCGGCGTTGCCCGCGGCGCCAGCCCCGCTCTCGATCATCGCGTCGCTGAGGCAATGGCGCACGGCCTGAACGTTCGCGCTCAGCGCGAAGCGGCCGCTGCCCTACACCTCTCACCCACTCCCCAGGCGTCCGCCCCCGCCCCCGCCCCGACGCAGCCGATCACCGGTGACGCCGTCGCGTCGTTCGAGGCCGGCAAGGGCATCGTGTCACGCCCCCTCGACCTCGCCGAGGAGCAGCTCTACCAGAGCGCCTTCACGTCGACGCAGACCGCCGACCTCACCGACGTCGACGAGCTCGCGCGCGCCGCCGGCTGGGAGGTGTGACCGTGGCCTTCACCCCGAACACCTTCATCCACGGCAGTGCCCGCTATCAGGTCACCGGCGTCGTCGTCGTCGCCGACTCGGCCTCGCAGCCGAACGTGTACATCTACCGTCACGGGATCCTGCCCGCCGACACCAATCCGCTCCAGATCGAGCGCCTCCTCGAGGCGAACCAGATCGTCGAGCTTCAGGAGGTGACGGCGTGATGCAGTACCGAGACCTCATCGAGTTCAGGGTCGCCTGCGAGACCGCCGGCGTCACGACCCCCGCACCGATCGTCCGCGGTATCGAGCTCATCGATCTTGCCCACGCGGCCGCTGTTTCGCAGCCACCCGCGCTGCTTGACCTCGCCGACGACGAGGTGGCCGGCCAGGTCTTCGACCTCTCAGTGAGGGAGCACTCCAGCACCGACAAGTGGAACTTCGCCAGCGCCAAGGGTCTCGGCCCCGGCTCGCAGGTGTTCGAGTCGCGTCTGTGTGACGAGGTGCAGGCCGCCACGATCCCGCTGCTCGACGACCTGGTGATCGCTCTGCGCCCGAAGTTCGACGCGCTGACCGCGCCGATTGTGGTCGCCGCTCAGCAGTACGGCTTCACCTACGCCACGACGTCGGACCAGGTCATCGACCTCGCCGACGAGGGAGCATCCGCCGCGTGGCGCGAGGCGCGCGCAGCGTGGAAGACCGTGACCCCGATCGTCCGCTTCCGCATGCGCGTGTCGGATCTGTTCGGCGTCAGCCCCACCCTCGAGGAGCTGGCGCGCAACTTCTACACGCCCAACCCGCGCATCGAGCTCGACTACTCGGTGTGCTTCGCGGCAGGCAGCGCCTGGTCCTATGACCACGCTCTCTACCTCGGCCAGAAGCCGGGCCAGCTCGACTGGTTCGCGCTCGCCGCTGGCGGTCTGCACCTCAACACCCCCAGCGAAGTGCGCGAGCTGATCGCCGCTCGCCGCTGACCCAGACCAGGACGCGTCGGGTATGGGAGAGCTCGCCCGCGAGCGCCCGCCGCGTCCCGCCCCCACCGCCCATGAGCGGCAGGAGGGCACCGAGACCCCCGCTCCGACTTCCTTCCGGTTGGGGAGCGGGGGTCTCTGCACATCCGCCAGAAAATCCAGCCCCGCCTTGGGGGACGGACCACTCCCGCGGGGGGTGGTCCTCCCTCCCCGCACCCCAATTTCGACCGATCGGAGGCCGTAAATGGCCAGCAGACGCCACCTCATGGCCGTGAACCGGACGGTGACCGCGCTCGGTCTCGAGAAGATCGCTGCGGCGACGGCCACGGTCGATCTCGCCCGGAATCTCGCGCGTCGCATGGACTCAGCGCCCGCCGGCGTGGCTCCGTCGACGCTGGTCTCGCAGTACCAGTCGGCGCTGAAGGATCTCGACCGGGCCGGGCGTCGCGCGGGCATCCTGAAACCGGAGCGAGACGCCGACGAGATGACGGCCCCGGACAGCCTTGAGGCGTTCTTCCGGAAGTGGCGCGTCCGGCCCGAGGACCGCGGCGAGTGACTGCGACCAGCGAGCGGACCGCGTGGGCTTGGGGCTCCGGACTGGCTGAGCGATTCGACTGCCACATCGACGCATCGGTCCCGCTGTACCGGGAAGGGCACGAGCTGATCCTCGAGCTTTCGGACTGGTGGGCAGCGCCCGGGGCGTCGATCGTCGACGTCGGCTGCTCCACCGGGACGCTGACGGCTGCGCTCGCCGATCGGCACCCTGACGTCGCGGTGCTCGGCATCGACTCCGAGCCCGAGATGCTCCGCGAAGCGCAGTCCCGCGGCTCTCGCGCGACCTTTCGGCACGGCGACGCCACCGACTGCGACCTCGGCGCCCCGGATCTCGTGGTGGCGCACTATGTCGCCCAGTTCCTGCCGCCGGCCACCCGCTCGCGGCTGCTCCGGAACGTGTTCGACGCGCTGCAGCCGGGTGGGGCGCTGGTCCTGTTCGAGAAGACACTCCCGAGGTCGCCGGCCGCGCAGAGTCGCGCCGCGCAGGCGCTTCACTCCCACAAGCTACGCGCCGGCATCCCCGCCGACGAAGTCCTGGCGAAGGATCGGGCGCTGCGGGGTGTGCTGCGGCCGCGGACGACGGAGCAGCTGGTCGACGAGCTGGCGTCGGTAGGGTTCGAGGACGTCGAGCCGGTGATGCGGTGGATGCACTTCGCGGGGTTCCTCGCGGTGAAGGGGGACCAGTGAGAGACGAGCTCGATCTGCGGCAGACGACGACCCACATGGGGACGGCGCGCACGGACTGGTTCCGCCTCAGGTACACCTGGATCCCGATCCTGCGCTTCCTGCAGGCCGTCCCCGCGCCGGTCACGGTCTACTGCGGCGCGGTCGCGACGGGTGAGGAGGCCTACTCGATCGCGATGCTGCTCGAGCAGTACGGGATCCCCGGACGGGTGATCGCGACGGACGTCGACCCGGAACTGATCGCGATCGCACGGCTCGGCGTCACCTCTCCCGGATTCGTCGCGCGGGCATGCGGCGCGGGTGCCCTTGCCGGGGTCCTGACCCCGCCCCAGGTCCTCAGCCACTTCCGGGAGTCCGGTAGCGCGTGGCGGCCGTCGCCAGCGGTGCGGCAGCGGGTCACGTTCGACGTCGCCGATCTCCGCGACTGCGAGATCCCAGCCGCGAACCTCGTGGTCATCCGCAACGCTTGGCGCCACCTCGGCGACGACGGCCGGAAGAGCCTGATCGAGCGCCTGCAGATGCTTCCGAGCGGCTCGGCGCTGAGCATCGGCGGAGCGGATCTCGCCGTCGAGGTCGAGACTGCCGCCGGCACGATCGTGCAGGCGACCGGAATCGAGGACGAGCTGGTCGGCTTCCGCGCTGTTCCCTTCGGTGAGAACGACGATGGCGCGCCCTACTTCATGGGCATCTTCGTGAAGGAGTAGCAGCACTACCGAACTGGGCCCCGATCGTGCAGAATCGCTGCATGGTCGAGGCCCCTTCCACGTTCAACGTCCGGCAGGCCGCAAAGCGCATCAAGCGCGATCGCGTCACGGTCCAGCGATGGCTCCGCGAGGGCCTTCCTCACGAGCGCCCCTCCGAGTACGACGTGAGGATCCGCGAGGACGACCTGACGCTGTGGCTGCGGACGAAGCTTACGAATCAGCGGGCGTCGCGGTTCGGGGAGCGTGCAGCGTGACCGCGTACTCCGTCCGGGGAGCTGCTCTGCGGGTGAAGCGGCATCGCGTCACGATTCAGACCTGGCTCCGCGAGGGCATGCCGTGCCGGCGCTACGGGACGCACCGCGTGGAGATCGACGAAGAGGTCCTGACCGAGTGGTTGCGCCGGAAGATCGTCGCGAACCCGTGCCGTCCGGGCACCCTGAATCTCAACGCCCGCCAGGAGCCGGTGACAGACCCCGTGGCGGTCTTTCACGCCGCCTGAGCACTCCCGGACGCAAGGAGCCCCACAGGGTGCAGGAGGGCAGGCGCGCCACCGCGGTCCGTTTCGCGCCCGGCGCTCCGACCGTCGCGACGTCGCGTCACCCTGGACGTATGACCACCGCCGCGCATCACCTCGTCTCCGTCACCCGCCTCTGGGCGACCAGCCCCACCGTCGTCGGCATCTTCGAGACCGCCGAGGCTGCCCAAGCCGCTGTGCGGGTGTGCCAGCAGGATGAGTTCGGTCCCGACTGCTACTCGATCGAGACATGGCGAGACCGCGACCGGACGAACGGGGCGCCGGAGAGCCAGTGATTGAGATGCTCCCGACCGTTCACGCGGGCGCGGCACTCCTCCTCCGCCCAAGGGGCTGACGCGTCACAGAGCCGCCTGACGGTGCGCCTCGGTCGGCGGTATCCCGCAGTATGGAACCTGTGTGGGTGTACATCGACGACTCGGGCGACGCGGGATTCAAGTTCGGCTCCGGCTCGACTAGTCACCTCGTCATGGCGGCCGTCGTCTTCCGCAGCGTCGAAGACATCCAGGCAGCGGCCGAGATGATCGCGGGATGCCGCACCATGAACCGGCGCACGAGAGAGTTCAAGTACGCGAAGACCCGCGAGCTCAACCGCGCATGCTTCTTCGCTTGCTGTCGGCCGGCCACCTACTCGGTGCGCGCGATCGTGATCGACAAGGCGAACATCTACCGGCCCCACCTCCGGGAGAACCCGTCGTCGCTCAAGAGCTACGCCATCATGCAGCTCCTGACCCACACGTTCGGAACGGTGCGGGACGCCAAGGTCTTCGTCGACGGCGAGGACACCAAGGCGTTCGGCGTGGAGGACAAGCGGTACTTCCGCGACGCCGTCAACCGCCGGGAGCCCGGGACGATCCGAGAAGTGTCGTTCACGGACTCGAAGCAGAACTCGATGATTCAGCTGGCTGACATGACCGCCGGCGCCATCAACCACGCGTTCCGCAAGAACAAGCCGGCCGACGCGACTTCACTCGACAGCTTCCGCAACCGCACCTGGCAGCCTCGAGGCAGCATCTGGCACTTCAGGTGAGGGGCGATCCGCCGCCCTAGCCCATCTGTGGGGCACGCACACACCGTGGGGAGACTATTCAGGCGGCGGATCTCGGTATCTCCATAGTGTCACGGCGCCGCGGATCCTCCCACCCCTCGTCTGTGGGCGAACGCCGCGCCGTGCTGAACTAGTCGCATGCAGCGCGGAGAGGTCTGGGCCTACAGAGAGACCCCGAAGAAACGGCCCGTCGCGGCTCGGATCCTGTCGATCGGCACGAACGCCGGCGCACCGAAGGCGAAGATCGAACTCCTCGACGACCGCTTCGAGGGCCTTCAGCGTTGGGTGACACGTCGAAAGCTGCTCGCGCCGTGGCCTGAGATCGACGAGTTCCTCGAGCGGGAGAAGCTCGAAGACTCGATCTGGGTCCGTCGCACCTCCCTCATCGAGGACATCACTCTCGCCACCGCGATGTCTGGGATGCCCGAGCACATTGCAGAAGAGCGCAGCCCAGTTGGCGTCATCCGCGACGAGGCGGAGTTCGAGAGGATCACGGGGATCAGTGCCTCCCTCGTCGTCGACGGGCTGCCGCACTACCGCGACGACGAGGGCCTCCACATGTCGATTGACGGCGTCTACCGCATGGCCCAGGCCGTCGCGAAGGCTCGGCCGGCCAAGGTTCTCGCGAAGGCGGCGCAGATGGAGGCCGAAGCGCTCGAGGAGTGCACGTACGGCCGCACTGCCGACTCGCTGTACTACCCGGGCGAGACCGTTCACATCCCGGCAGAGCGACTGCGCGAGGTGTATCGCGAGGAGACTCAGCCGATGATTGCGCAGTTGCGGGACTGGTGCGGCTACGAGCCGGACGGGTCGAAGCGCGAGACAGTCGAGGATCGTCTGCAGCGGCAGCTCGACTCAGCGGTGGCCGTTGGTGAACGGGCGATCGCATACCTGAGGCACCACGGGCGGAAGCACGACGCGGACGCCCTGTCACGAGAGCTGCGTGACGCTCTCGGCATCGAGCGCCTCTCGCAGCGGAAAGGCCGCGGCAAGGGCTGGTTCGACGGGTCCTGAGGCCGTGCCCACATTCTGCCCACACTTCACGTCGGACTGACGTGACCGGAGCAGATCACGGTGACCGTAGATCACCGGAATGACGCGGCTCGGGACCGGTGGCCGTGCTATTCCGCGAGCTGCATTCGCCCTCCGGAGGCAGGGGCGTAGGTTCGAATCCTACTGGGGGCACATCCGCGGTCCTCCGCTCTCCTTCCTCGCACACGGGCGCTCAGCTCCGGTGCTCGACGCCCCTCGAGGCGCACCCCTCCATCACGGACCGAGCGGCGTCACCCGGTGGGCGACCGAGTCCGACCGTCCCGCTCCTCACCCGGCGCTCCGACACTCCCGAGACAGCACGAAGGCCCGCGATCGTCGATCACGGGCCTTCGGAACGTTCACCACCGGCACTCGGCCGGTCGGGCTCACTCGTAGAGGTGGAAGGTGCCGGCGCAGTCGGCCGAGCAGAAGCCGTCGCGGCGACGGGCCGAGGCCGCTCCGCAGGCTTCGCAGCGGCGGCGTCCGAGCATCCGCGAGATCAGGCTCTGAGGCGCCGACGCGACCACCGAGACCGGGGTGTCGGGGCGCACGGGGGATCCCGTGGTCGAATCGAGCTGGATCCCAGCGGTGTCGAGCGTGGCGCGGAGCATCCGTGTTACTTCCGATCGGTGAACCATGTGCGAGCACTGTATTGCCAGTCCCTGAGATTCTGCGAAGGGCTTGACGCGGCTCGCGATCGAGAGGAGCCGAAATCGACATCTGTCGGTCAGTCGGGATCGACCCGGGGAACGACGAACAGAAGCGCCCCCTCCTGGCGGAGAGAGGCACGGCTGTTCGGGCGTCGGGGATCGGTGGGCGGACGACGCCGGAGCTCATGGGAGCGGGGCGTCGAGCCCGGAACGACCGGGAAGTGGGCCTAGTACGCGCCGCTGGTGCTCCGGGTGTCGATCGCCACCGTCGGTGCGGGAACCGGCACCGGTCGCAGGGCGGGGAGCGAGGCGCTCCTGCCCGTGCGGAACGGCAGCAGGACGAGCATGACGGGAAGAAGGACGATCCACAGGAGGACCGACAGCGCGAGACGCGCCCAGATGGAAAGAATATTGAGCATTTTGTGCCGCCTTCGGGTGACGGTAGAGGTGAACTTCGCGAACAGGATCATCGGGCCGACGGGGAGAGAAGAGTAGAAATGCGCCACTGATCGCGCCTCTCCCGCCACGCCCCCGAGCGGTCTGTTGCTCCTCATTCGTCGCCCAGCGCCGATCGGATGGGTCGATCCCGCATCCGATCGACACACGGCCCGCCCAGTGCGTCCTCCTGGGAGCCGGGCCGTAGGGTGAGCGCGTGAAGATCCTTGTCGTCGAAGACGATCCAGCCATGGGTGAGGCCCTCGTCGGCGGCCTCGAAGACGCCGGCTACGAGGCCGTGCTGACCACGAACGGCATCGACGCGCTCGTCGCGTTCAGCAACGCCGAGTTCTCGGCCGCCATCGTGGACGTCATGCTGCCGGCGATGTCGGGCTTCGAGATCTGCCGCCGGATCCGCGAGCTCGGCCGGCCCACGCCGATCATGCTGCTGACCGCGCGGGACGCGATCGAGGACCGCGTCTTCGGCCTCGACGCCGGAGCGGACGACTACCTGACCAAGCCGTTCGCGTTCACCGAGCTCAACGCGCGCCTCCGGGCCCTCCTGCGCCGCAGCCCGTCGCTGATGTCCACCTCGATCGACGTCGGACGCATCACCGTGGACGGATCGAGCATCCGGCGCACCGCCGACGGCTCGCGCATCCACGTCAGCCCGAAGGAGCTCGAGCTCCTCAAGCTCCTCATCACTCCCGTCGGCTCCGTCGTGACCCGCCAGCGGATCCTCTCCGAGATCTGGGGCGGCGGCGAGATCGTCGACAACAACATCGTCGACCAGTACGTCAGCTACCTGCGCAAGAAGCTCCCGACCGAGGACACGGGCGTCAGCATCGTGACCGTCCGCGGCAAGGGCTACTTCCTCCGCCCGGTCGAGTAGCCCGTGTCGCGGATGAGCACGGCACGCCGCCGGGTCGGCGCGCTCTCGATCCGCGCGAGGATCACCGTGGGAACGGTCGCTGTGGCGACCGCACTCTTCGCGCTCGCGGCGCTGCTCTTCTACCAGGTGGTCACCGGCATCGTCGACCGCAGCGAGCGGACGATCCTGATGTCGATCGAGGACGAGGTGCGCCGCGACATCTCGGCGGGCAACGTCCCGCGCACGCAGGGCTCGTCGACGGGCCAGCTGTTCCTCGCTCTCGCGCCCGACGGGAGCGTCAGCACCTCGACCATGCCCTCGCGCCTGAGCGGCGAGGTGCTCAGCGCTCTGGCGGAGGAGCCGGCCGACACCTCGCCCCGGTACGCCGACGTGACGACGGCGAACGGCAGCTACCTGGTCCGCTTCACGGCCATCGAGAGCGATCGCGGCGTCTGGCAGGTCGCCTCCGCCCGCGATCAGGCCGCGTCGCAGCTCGTCCTCGACGACTTCGCCCACGTGCTCGTCTACGCCGCGATCTTCCTCGTCGTCACGTTCGGGCTCGCCTCGTGGATCCTGACGGGCGCGGCCCTCGCCCCGGTGCGCCGGATGCGGGCGCGCGCGGATCAGATCGCCGCCGAGCCCGGGCAGGGCGACCAGCTCCCGGTCGTCGGCACGCGCGACGAGATCGACGAGCTCGCGGTGACGCTGAACGCGTTCCTGACCAAGCAGACCGCGTCGCTGGCCCGGGAGAAGCAGATGGTGTCGGATGCGAGCCACGAGCTCCGCACTCCCCTCGCCGCGCTCTCCGCGCAGCTCGAGATCGCCCACCACCGCGTCGACGATCCGGTCGCGGTCGACCGGGTCATCCTCGACGCGCAGAAGAGCGTCGACCGGCTCGTGCGCCTCGCGTCCGCCCTGCTCGACATCTCGCGCATCGAGAGCCGCACCGTCCGCCCGACCGCTCCCTTCGCCGAGCTCGTCGACGAGCTGGTGGGCGCCGTCGACCGCACCCGTCTGCTCGCCTCGGAGTCGGGGGTGGAGATCGACTACGAGATCGACGAGCGCGAGCCGGCCCGGCTCTACGCGGTCGCGTCCCAGGACTTCGGCCGGGTGATCGACAACCTCGTGAGGAACGCGATCCAGGCGATGAACGGCGGCGGCATGATCGTCGCCTCCCTCTCGCAGTCGGACGGGCGCCTGATGCTCAGCGTCTCGGACGACGGACCGGGGATGCCCGACGCCTTCATCCCGGTCGCCTTCGACCGCTTCTCCCGCCCGGACGACTCCCGGACCCTCGCCTCCGGCGGCAGCGGTCTGGGGCTGGCCCTGGTGCACACCACCGTGCTCTCGGCCGGCGGGACGGTCGCCCTGGTCAATCGCTCCCCCCGGGGTCTCGCGGTCGACATCGTCCTCCCGCCCGTCGGCTCCGCCTGAGCCGCCCCACCCCCGGAACGACGAAGGCCCCCGGGCGGACCGGGGGCCTTCGTGGAGGATCGTCAGCGCGGGTCGTCCTCGGGGCGGACGGGCTGCGGCTGCGGGTCGCCGACCGCGGCGGGCGGCGGAGCCCAGGTCGTCTGCGGCGCCTCCGCCGGGGAGGGGCCGCCGTCGAGCAGGTTGCGCGCGCGGTTGACCACCTCGGGGTCCACGAGCACGGAGTAACTGGTCGCGATCACCTGCATGGTCGAGGTGAAGTCGCGACGGCGGCGGTTCACGGCGTAGGAGGCGAGCCCGAAGAGCATCCCGAAGCCGGCGCCGAGGAGGACCGCCGCGATGAGGAAGGAGAGCTCCGTCGTCGGCGAGAAGATGATGAGCAAGAGGCCCAGGAAGACGCCGAGCCAGGCGCCGGAGGCCGCTCCGGCGAGGGCGACGCGGCCCCAGGTCAGCTTGCCGGTCACCCGCTCGACGCTCTTGAGCTCGTTGCCGATGATGGCGAGCTGGCGCACCGGGAAGTCGGCGCGGGCGAGCACGTCGACGGCGGCCTGCGCCTCCTGGTACGTGTCGAACGTGGCGAGGATCTCCCCGCGCGGGATCGTGGGGAAGGCCGGCCCTCGGCCGCTGAACGGCGTCTGCTGAGTCACCCGGACAGAATCGCACAGGCCACTTGAAGGTCTCTGAACGGATTCGGAGAACCGGCCGAGGGCGAGCCGGGAACGCTCGGCGTCCGCCCGGCTGCACGGGACTAGGTTTGTAGCCGTGAGTTCCGCCAGAGTCTTCGTCGCGCGCTTGGCCGGATGCAGTGTCTTCGACCCGGCCGGCGATCGCGTCGGCAAGGTCCGCGACGTGCTCCTGGTCTACCGGCAGAACGACGCCCCGCGGGTGGTCGGCCTGGTGGTCGAGATCCCCGGGCGCCGTCGGGTCTTCGTGTCGATCGGCCGGGTCACCAGCATCGGCAGCGGCCAGATCATCACCACCGGGCTCATCAACGTGCGCCGCTTCGAGCAGCGGGGCGGAGAGGTCCGCGTCATCGCCGAGCTCCTCGGCCGCCGGGTGAGCTTCGTGGACGGCTCCGGTGACGCGGTCGTCGAGGACGTCGCGATCGAGGAGGCCGCTCCCGGCGAGTGGGAGCTCGCGCAGCTCTTCGTCCGCCGGCCCAAGACCAGCCCCTCCCCCTTCGCCAAGGGCGCGACCGCCTTCGCCGGCTGGCGCGAGGTCCGCGAGAGCGTCTCGACCGAGGCGCAGTCCGCCGAGCAGTACGTCGCCAGCCTCTCCGAGCTCAAGCCCGCCGACCTCGCCAGCACGCTCCTCGATCTGCCGCAGCAGCGGATGCTCGAGGTCGCCGGCGAGCTCTCGGACGACCGCCTCGCGGACGTGCTCGAGGAGATGCCCGAGAGCGAGCAGGTCGAGATCCTCGGCCGGCTCGACGACGACCGCGCAGCCGACGTCCTCGACCAGATGCAGCCGGACGACGCGGCCGACCTGATCGCCCAGCTCTCGGAGGAGCGCGGCGAGGCGCTCCTGGAGCTGATGGAGCCGGAGGAGGCGGACGACGTCCGCATGCTCCTCACCTACGCTCCGGAGTCCGCCGGCGGTCTGATGACCACGGAGCCGATCATCGTCTCCTCCGAGGCGACCGTCGCCGAGGGTCTCGCCCTCATCCGCCGCCACGAGCTCGCCCCGGCCCTCGGCGCCGCCGTCTGCGTCACGCTGCCGCCCTACGAGCCGCCGACCGGCCGCTTCCTCGGCATGGTGCACTTCCAGCGGATGCTCCGCTACCCGCCGCACGAGCGCCTCGGCACCCTGCTCGACCAGAGCATGGACCCGATCACGCCCGAGACCTCGGCGGCCGAGGTCGCCCGGATCCTGGCCAGCTACAACCTCGTCTCGGTGCCCGTCGTCGACGCGTCCCACCGCCTCGTCGGCGTCGTGACCATCGACGACGTCCTCGACTACCTCCTCCCCGACGACTGGCGCAGCCACGGCGACGACGACGAACCGAGGAAGCCGGTGACGACGGCGACGCAGGGCGTCCCGCTCGTGCCGCCGGCACCCGCGGCGACAGGCAGGACACGACGGGGACGGAGGGGCGCGCGTGGCTAGGGACACCAAGCAGGACCGGCGCCTGGACGCTCCCAAGGGCTTGCGCACCCGCGTCCTCTCGCGGCGGAACCGCCCGAGCAGCGACCGCTTCGGCCGCCTGACCGAGTCGTTCGCCCGCGGCATGGGCACGCCGTGGTTCCTGGTCGGGATGACGATCTTCTGCGTCTTCTGGCTGATGTTCAACACCTACGGGCCCGCGGACGCTCGCTTCGACTCTCAGGCCCTCGGCTTCACGGTGCTGACGCTGATCCTCTCGCTGCAGGCCTCCTACGCCGCGCCGCTCCTGCTGCTCGCGCAGAACCGACAGGACGACCGCGACCGCGTGCAGATCGAGCAGGACCGGCAGCGGGCCGAGCGCAACCTCGCGGACACCGAGTACCTCGCGCGCGAGGTCGTGGCCCTGCGCCTGGCGATCCGCGACATGGCGAGCAAGGACTTCATCCGCTCGGAGCTGCGCGGCCTGCTCGAGGAGCTCGAGAAGGATCGGGCGCAGGAGCCCGAGCGGCGCGATGCCTGACGTCGCCGCCATCGAGACCGCCGTCAGGACGGCGCTGGCCCGGGTCGTCGATCCGGAGATCCGGAAGCCCATCACCGAGCTCGACATGCTCGAGTCGGTCGAGGCGGCCGTCGACGGAGCGGTCCGCGTCGCGATCCGGCTGACCATCGTCGGCTGCCCGGCCGCCTCCGCGATCGAGCGCGACGTACGCGAGGCCGCGGCCTCGGCTCCCGGAGTCACGGCGGTCGACGTCGTGGTCGGAGTCATGACGCCGGCGCAGCGCACCGCCCTCACCGAACGCCTCCAGGGCGGCCGCCGGAGCATGCCCTTCGGCCCGGACTCGCTCACCCGCGTGTACGCGGTCACCAGCGGCAAGGGCGGCGTCGGCAAGTCGACCGTCACCGCCAACCTCGCGGTCGCCCTCGCTCAGCGGGGGCTCGCGGTCGGCCTCGTGGACGCCGACGTGCACGGCTTCTCCATCCCCGGCCTGCTCGGCCTGATGCACGACGGGCGCGTCGCGGGACCCACCCGCGTCGGCGAGCTGATGCTGCCGCCGGTGGCGCACGGCGTGAAGGTCATCTCGATCGGGATGTTCCTCGAGGGCGACACCCGGGGGGCGGCCGTCTCCTGGCGCGGGCCCATGCTGCACCGCACGATCTCCCAGTTCCTCACCGACGTGTACTTCGGCGACCTCGACGTGCTCCTGCTCGACCTGCCTCCCGGCACGGGGGATGTGGCGATCTCCATCGGGCAGCTGCTCCCCCATGCGGAGGTCCTCATCGTCACCACGCCGCAGCCGGCGGCCGCCGACGTGGCCGAGCGCAGCGGCGCGCTCGCCCGCCAGTCGGGTCAGCGCATCGTCGGAGTGGTCGAGAACATGTCGGGGCTTCCGCAGCCCGACGGCTCGGTGCTGGAGCTCTTCGGCAGCGGAGGCGGGGCCGAGGTCGCGCGTCGGCTCACCGCGACGGGCGACGAGGTGCCGCTGCTCGCGTCGCTGCCGATCTCCGTCGCGCTGCGGGCGGGGGGCGACGAGGGCGTGCCCGTCGTCGTCGGCGATCCGGAGGATCCTGCCGCCCGGGCGATCGACGCCCTGGCGGCGACGCTCGCCGCGCGGCCGCGGGGACTGACCGGCCGTCGTCTTCCGCTCGCCGTCGACTGACGCCTCCGCGCGGCTTCGTGCGGGCGGCGTCGGTCGAGACGCCCGCCCGACGCTCCTCGCGGAGCAGGGCTCAGGTGGCCTCGGAGTCGATCGGCGGCGGCGCGACGCTCGAGAGCGTGCCGGACGAGACGGAGCGCTGCATCGTCGTGTAGTAGCTGTCCTGCGCGGAGCCGGTGCCGCCCGGCACGACCGGAGCCGCGACAGCGGTGGGCGGCTTCACGGTGGGGGCCGGATCGTCCTCGAGCAGGGCGTCGCGGATGATGCGGCGGGGATCGTACTGGCGCGGGTCGAGCTTCTTCCAGTCGACGTCGTTGAACTCGTCGCCCATCTCGTCCTTGACGCGCTCCCGGGCCTGCGTGGCGAATCCGCGCACCTTGCGCACGAGCTGCCCGAGCTGGGCGGCGTAGTGCGGGAGGCGGTCGGGACCCAGCACGAAGACAGCGATGACCCCGATGATGAGGAGCTTGTCGAACGTCAGACCGAACACGAGGACAACACTAACCCGCCGCGCCTCCCTCGCGGAGCCCGCGCGCCACCGTACCCTGACGATGCCCGGGCGCGATCCGCCCGGTGCACCGATCAGAGGAGCGCCCCCGTGTCCGACAAGGATGCCAACTGGAAGTACGCCGAGGACGCGGTCGTCGAGTCGGAGGCCATCGCCTCGGCCCGCCGGCTCTCGGTCGAGCTGGGCATCGACGCCGTCTCCCCCTCGATCGGCGCGCAGGCCGCGCTGGTCGCCGCCGCGGCGCGCGCGACCTCCATCATCGAGATCGGCACCGGCACCGGAGTGAGCGGCCTGTGGCTGCTCGACGGCGCCCCCGAGGCCATGCTCACCTCGATCGACTCCGAGGCGGTGCACCAGCAGCACGCGCGCGCCCAGTTCCACGAGGCGGGCATCTCGCCCAACCGGCTCCGGCTCATCCCGGGCCGCGCCCTCGAGGTGCTGCCCCGCATGAACGAGAACTCCTACGACATCGTCTTCGTCGACGGCGATCCGCTGCAGGTCATCGAGAACGTCGAGCACGCGCTGCGGCTCGTCCGTCCGGGCGGGACGGTCCTCGTCCCCCACGCGCTCTGGCGCGGACGCGTGGCCAACCCCGCGCAGCGCGACGAGATCGCGACGGCGTTCCGCACGCTGGTGGCCGAGGTCTGCGCCTCCCCCGCCGTGGTCAGCGTGCTCTCGCCGATCGGCGACGGCCTGCTGCAGGCCAACAAGCGCCGCGCCTGACGAGCGCGGCCGACCGGCGACAGACGGAACGCCCGCCGCACGGTGTGCGACGGGCGTTCACGACGGTGCGGATCAGGCGGGAGACACCACCGACGCGAGCGCGTCGTGCAGCTCTTTCGCCTCTGCATCGTTGACCGAGACGACGAGGCGTCCGCCTCCTTCGAGCGGAACGCGCACGACGATGAGTCGGCCCTCCTTAACAGCCTCCATCGGTCCGTCTCCGGTCCTCGGCTTCATGGCCGCCATAGAGTTCCCCTTTCGTGACGTATCCCCCTATTATCGTGCATCCGCGGGGGTGTTCCGAACCGCGCCCGGAAGTCGGGCGTCAGCCGATCACGGCGGGGACCAGTCGCCCGGGGTGAACACCCAGCACAGCAGCACCCAGACGATCTGCCCGACGATCGATGCGGCCACCACGAACACCCTCAGGAGGGTCGACCGCGGCACCGCGAGCGCCCCGGCCAGCGGGAACATCGGCATCAGGATGCGGAACGTGCTCGACTGCGGGTAGAAGAACGCGAAGAGGTAGATCGCGTAGCCGCCGACCCAGAGCCGCGAGAAGACGTCGAGGCTGCGCGTGGCCCGCGAGAACAGGATCGCCAGGAATCCGAGCACCACCACGACGGTGATGCCCATGCCCGTGATCGGCGAGCCGAACCAGAGGCCTCCCCACCAGCCCCCGCCGGCGAACCAGGAGGTGAAGGGGATGAGCTCGCCCTCGCCGATGAAGACGCTGCGCCAGGCGAGCTCGGTGTCGGTGTACGCGGTGAAGGAGCCGGTCACGGCCCAGGCGATGAGCAGCCAGGCGAACCCCACCGCGAGGGACCAGACCGTGAGGGAGACCGTGAAGGCGAACTCCCGGCGGGCGAACGGCTCGGTGCCGCGCACGTGCCGCCAGACGCGGTAGAGGAAGTAGAGGCCCGTCATCGCCGCGATCGCGAGACCGCTCGGGCGCAGGAGCCCCACGACCAGCACGACGGGGAACGTCCAGATCCACTTGCGGCGCACCAGCAGGAGGAGCAGCACGGCCGTCAGGAGGATGCCGCCGGACTCCGCGTAGCCGATCTGCAGGATCGGGGACGTCGGAGCGACGCAGAAGAAGACGATCCCCATCAGCGCCTGGCCCTCGCTGAGCGAGACGCGGAACAGCCGGTAGATCACCAGGCACGCCGCTGCACTGCAGACCAGGGCGACGAGCACCGCCGCGTTCGCCCAGTCGAGCCCGGTGATGTTCATCAGGCCGCGGACGGTGAACGGGTAGACGGGCATGAACGCCCAGGGGTTCTGCTCCACGGCTCCGGACGGCGAGAGCGGCAGGACCGACGGGTACCCCGTCATCCCGATCCGCTCGTACCAGCCGCCGTCCCACGTCGTCGCGAACCGGACGTAGGTGTCGCGCAGTCCCGTCCACTCGACGCCCTGACGCACGGCGCCGACACGGAGCATGATCACGGTCGTGACGACCCGGGACACAGCGAAGACCAGGAGCACCTGGATCCACCACGGGATCCTCCGGAGCAGACCCCAGCGGGAGCGGGACGGAGAGGCGTCCTCCGTCTCCGGCGCGATCGCGGTGGCGCTCACGCGAGAGGCCCGCGGTCCGTCGAGGAGGCGGAGGCGGTCGTCAGCGGGGAGCGGGCGGGTGTCGCCGCGGCTCGCCGGCGGGTCGGCCGGAGGAGGGGCGACGCGTGTCGCGGCTCACCGGCTGGCGTGAGGGGAGACATTCCGACGAGCATACCCGTGCGGGAGTCGGGAGTCCCCGGAGGAGCACCGCGCCGGGCGGGCGCGCGGCACGATCACGGCGGAGTCCAGTCCGATCCGGCGACGGCCCAGCAGATCGAGATCCAGACGATCTGGCCGCCGATCCCGAGCAGGACCAGCGCGACGCGGAAGACCGGCGAGCGCGGCACCGCCAGCACTCCGACGAGCGGGAACATCGGGCCCAGCAGCCGGAAGGTGCTCGACTGCGGGAAGAAGAACGCCAGCAGGTAGACGCCGTACCCGGCGACCCAGGCCCGGCTGAAGAGATCGAGCCGCCGTGTCCACGGTGCGGCGAGGATCCCGACGAACGCAGCCAGGAGGAGCACCACCAGCACGACGCCGACGGCCGGGGCCCCGAACCACCACGAGCCCCACCAGGCGCCGCCCTGGAACCACGGGGTCAGCGGGAGCAGCTCCTGGTAGCCGATGTAGACCGCACGCCACGCCAGCTCGGTGTCGGTGTACGCGGTCATCGACCCGGTGACGGCCCACGCCACGGCGGGCCAGAGGAAGCCGACCACGAGCCCCCACGCCGTCAGGCCCACGGCCGGCAGCCACTCCGACCGCGGGAACGGCTCCGTGCGGCGCCGGACGAACCGGTAGACGACGTACAGGCCGAGCGCGGCGGCGAAGGCGAGCCCGCTCGGCCGGGTCAGGCCCAGCAGCAGCACGACGGGCACGACCGCGAGCCAGCGCCGCCGCACCAGGAGGAGGAGCGTGACCGCGGTCAGGAGCATCGCCATCGACTCCGCGTAGGCGAGCTGCATCAGCGGCGAGGTCGGCGCCACGCAGAACAGCAGCACCGCCGTCAGCGACTGCGACTCGCCGAGGGAGTGCCGGAAGAGGCGGTACAGGACGAGGCAGGCTCCGGCTCCGCACAGGACGGAGACGGTCACGGCGGCCGGAGCCCAGGTGAGGCCGGTGAGCGCCATCAGCGCCTTCACGACGCCCGGGTAGAGCGGCATGAAGGCCCAGGCATTCTCCCCCACGTGGCCGTCCTGCGTGATCGGCAGGAAGCCGGGATACCCGGTGGCCGCGATGATCTCGTACCAGCGGCCGTCCCACATCGACGCGAAGGCCGAGTAGGACGGGGAGGGTCCGGTCCACGGGTTCGCGAGCTGGTGCGCGGCGAACTGCAGCAGGATCACCGTCGTGACCACGCGGGTCGCGATGTACACCAGGAGGACGCGCGCCCACCACGGGACCAGGCGCAGGCGGAGGCGGACGGGGACGGCCGTGGCGGTCGCGCTCACGAGGACGCGGTCAGCCAGCGGCGGAGGCCCTCGGTGCACTCGGTGATCTCATGCACCGCCACGCGCTCGTCGTCGGCGTGGGCCCGGAGCGGGTCGCCCGGTCCGTAGTTGACAGCCGGGATGCCCATGGCGGAGAACCGCGCGACGTCGGTCCAGCCGTACTTGGGCTTCGCCTCGGCTCCGACGGCCGCGAGGAAGGCCTGGGCCAGAGGTGCGTCCAGCCCCGGGCGGGCGCCCTCGGCCAGATCGTCCACCGTCACCTCGAACCCCTCGAAGAGCTCCTCGAGGTGGGCGAGCGCCTCCTCCCCGGACCGGTCGGGGGCGAAGCGGTAGTTGACCTGCACCGTGCAGAGGTCCGGGATCACGTTGCCCGCGACCCCGCCGGTGACGCGCACGGCGTTGACGCCCTCGCGGTACACGAGGCCCTCGACCTCGACCTCGCGCGGCACGTAGGCGGCGAGGCGGTCGAGGATCGGCGCGGCCGCGTGGATCGCGTTCTCGCCGACCCAGCTGCGGGCGGAGTGGGCGCGGACGCCGCGGGTGACCACGTCGACCCGGAGCGTCCCGTTGCAGCCGCCCTCCACTGCTCCGCTCGTCGGCTCGCCGAGCACGGCGAAGTCGGCGGAGAAGAGGTCGGGGCGGTGCCGGGAGAGACGGCCGAGGCCGTTGAGGTCCGCTGCGACCTCCTCGTTGTCGTACCACATCCAGGTGATGTCGACGGCCGGATCGGAGAGCTCGGCGGCGAGGACGAGCTGCACCGCCACTCCGGCCTTCATGTCGACGGTCCCGCGGCCGACCAGGTGCTCGACGCCGTCGATCGTCTCGGCGACGACGGGCAGGTTGCCGTTGACCGGCACCGTGTCGAGGTGCCCGGCGATCACGACGCGCTGGGCGAGGCCGAGGTTCGTCCGCGCCACGACGGTGTGGCCGTCGCGGATGACCTCGAGGTGGTCGTACTGCTCGAGCGCCCACTGCACAGCGTCCGCGATCTCGAGCTCGTCGCCCGAGACGGACGGGATGTCGCAGAGGATCCGCGTCAGGGCGACCGGATCGGTGCGCAGATCGAGCGGAGGGGCGGTGGTCGGATCGGCCATGCGCCCCAGGGTAGCGGCCGGACGCTCCGCGCTACCCTGATCGGCATGACCCTCGAGCACTCCGCAGACTCCTCCGCGCCCGCCTCCGCCTGGGGATACGGGCTCGCCACCGTGGCCGCCGACGGCACCGTCCTCGACACCTGGTTCCCGGAGCCGCGCCTCGGCACCATCCCGGCCGGCCGCGACCCCTGGATCGTGCCGGCGGAGTTCGAGGAGCAGGCCGGCGAGGATCCGCGCCGCGAGGTCCGCATCGACGTGGTCACCCTGCAGATCGACGTGCAGGCGCCGCCCGCCTCCACGTCCGACGCCTACCTGCGGCTGCACCTGCTCTCGCACCTCCTGGTCCGCCCGAACGAGGTGAACCTCGACGGCGTCTTCGCGCACCTGCCGAACGTGGTGTGGACGAACGCCGGTCCGGTCTCGCCGGAGTCGTTCACCCGCCTGCGGCCCTCGCTCCGGCGCCACGGCATCCAGGCCACCGGGATCGACAAGTTCCCGCGGCTGACCGACTACGTCACCCCCGCGAAGGTGCGCATCGCGGACACCTCGCGCGTCCGCCTCGGGGCGCATCTGGCACCCGGCACGACGGTGATGCACGAGGGCTTCGTCAACTTCAACGCCGGGACCCTCGGCAGCTCGATGATCGAGGGGCGCATCTCGCAGGGCGTCGTGGTCGGCGACGGCTCGGACATCGGCGGAGGCGCGTCCATCATGGGCACCCTCTCGGGCGGAGGAGTGCAGCGCGTCTCGATCGGCGCGCGGGCGCTGCTGGGTGCGAACTCGGGCATCGGCATCTCCCTCGGCGACGACACCGTCGTCGAGGCCGGCCTCTACGTGACCGCCGGCACCAAGGTCGTCGTGGTCGGCGGAGCGCCGCGCGCCGACGGCGCCCCGCAGACCGTGAAGGCCGTGCAGCTCTCGGGCGTGCCGAACCTGCTCTTCCGCCGCAACTCACTCACCGGAGCTGTCGAGGTCCTCCCCCGCACCGGCGCCGGCATCGAGCTGAACGCCGCCCTGCACGCCTGAGGACGGGCGTCCGGCGCCGCCGGGCCCAGCAGGCGGCACCCCGGGACGAACCGTGCTGATCGAGTCCGCGGCGACCACGCCGCTCTGCGTCCCGCCTCGAAGAAGAGGTTCGAGCCTCGGACGGCTGACGAGAGGCGGGTGCGCTGCACAGCGAGAGCCCGCCCCCGGCGGGGACGGGCTCTCGGGGACCGGTCAGCGGTCGGTCGGCCAGTGGCGCTCGGGCGACCCCATGTAGAGCTGCTGCGGGCGGCCGATCTTGGTCTGCTTGTCGGTGTTCATCTCGCGCCAGTGGGCGATCCAGCCGGGCAGGCGGCCGATCGCGAAGAGCACGGTGAACATCCGGGTCGGGAAGCCCATCGCCTTGTAGATGACGCCCGTGTAGAAGTCGACGTTCGGGTAGAGGCGCCGCTCCTTGAAGTAGTCGTCCTCGAGAGCGAGGGCCTCGAGCTCCATCGCGATGTCGAGCAGCGGGTCCTTCACGCCGAGGGCCTGCAGGACCTCGGAGGCGCTCTCCTTGACCAGCTTCGCGCGCGGGTCGTAGTTCTTGTACACCCGGTGGCCGAAGCCCATCAGGCGCACGCCCTCCTCCTTGCTCTTCACCCGCTCGACGAACGTCGACACGCTCTCGCCCGACTCGCGGATCCGGCCGAGCATGGTGAGCACCGCCTCGTTCGCTCCGCCGTGCAGAGGGCCGAACAGGGCGTTGATGCCGGCCGAGACGGAGGCGTAGAGGTTCGCCTCGGTGGAGCCGACGAGGCGGACGGTCGACGTCGACGCGTTCTGCTCGTGGTCCTCGTGGAGGATCAGGAGGCGGTCGAGCGCCTTCGAGAGCACCGGGTCGACCTGGTACTGCTCGGCCATCGTGCCGAAGTTGAGGCGGAGGAAGTTGTCGACGAAGCTCAGCGAGTTGTCCGGGTAGAGGAACGCCTGGCCGATCGCCTTCTTGTGGGCGTACGCCGCCATCACGGGCAGCTTCGCCAGGAGGCGGATCGTGGTGAGCTCCACAGCCTCCGGATCCTTCGGGTTGGAGCTGTCCTCGTAGTACGTCGACAGGGCCGACACTCCGGCCGAGAGCACCGACATGGGGTGCGCGCTGTGAGGGAGCGCGTCGAAGAAGCGCTTGAGGTCCTCGTGGAGGAGCGTGTGGCGGCGGATGCGCTCGTCGAAGCCCGCGAGCTCGTCGGCCGTCGGCAGCTCGCCGTAGATGAGGAGCCAGGCCACCTCGAGGTAGGTCGCGTTGGTGGCCACCTCCTCGATCGGGTAGCCGCGGTAGCGGAGGATCCCCTGGTCGCCGTCGATGTAGGTGATCTGCGACTTGGTCGCCGCCGTGTTCACGAAGCCGTAGTCGAGCGACATGAAGCCGGTCTGCTTCGACAGGGTCGAGAAGTCGATGCTCGAGGAGCCGTCGACGCTGCGCAGGACCGGGAAGTCCGCGGTGCGGTCGCCGAAGGTGAGCGTGACCTTCTCGGGGAGCTCCTGCTCCGCCGGCGCGGGAGGCGGCGTCGTGGCGCTCCCGGTCGCGGGCTCCGTGGAGCCCACCGTCGCGGTTCCGTCGCTCTGCGTGCCGGATTCGGTCACAACGCCTCCCAGGTCGTCGCGGTCGCACCCGGGGAGCGCTCGCGCGGAGCGGGCGGCGCCGGGTCTGGATCGTGGTGCAGCCGGGGCCTCGCGAGGCGCCGTCGACCGAACCACATACAGCCTATGGGCAAAGCGGGGGCACTGTGACATCGCCCAGCGCTGGGGCCGGGTCCTTGTCGGAACCCGCCAGGATCGGCCGGGTCGAGCGCCTCAGAGGCCGCCGGACAGGCGCTCGACGGCCGCGTCGATCCGCTCGTCGGAGGCCGTCAGCGAGAGGCGCACGTGCTCGGGGAAGCCCTCCCCGTAGAAGACGCCGGGGCCCGCGAGGACGCCGAGGCGGGCGAGCCGGTCGATGGACTCCCAGGCCGCGCGGCCCTCGGTCGCCCACAGGTAGAGGCCGGCCTCGCTGCGGTCGATCCGGAAGCCCGCGGACTCGAGGGCGGGCCGGAGGCGGTCGCGGCGGGAACGGTAGCGCTCCTTCTGCGCGGCGACGTGCTCGTCGTCGGCGAGGGCGACGATCATCGCCTCCTGCAGCGGACCGGGCACGATCATGCCCGCGTGCTTGCGGACGGTCACCAGGCGCGCGATCAGGGCCGCGTCCCCGGCGACGAAGGCGGCGCGGTAGCCGGCGAGGTTCGACTGCTTGCTCAGCGAGTAGACGCCGAGGACCCCGGTGCGGTCCTCCCCCACCACGCGCGGGTCGAGGACGCTCGGGATCGGCTCGTCGGCCCAGCGGCCGTCCCAGCCGAGCTCGGCGTAGCACTCGTCCCCCGCGATCACGGCCCCCAGCTCACGGGCACGCGCGACGGCGCGCTGCAGGGCGGGCACGTCGAGCACGGCGCCATCGGGGTTGCCGGGAGAGTTGAGCCAGACCAGGCGGGTCGTCGCGGGCCATTCGGCCGGGTCGTCGGAGGCGAGCGCCTCGGCGCCGGCGATCGCCGCGCCCATCGCGTACGTCGGGTAGGCGGCGCGCGGATGCACGACCACGTCCCCCTCCCCGAGTCCGAGGAGGAAGGGCAGCCAGGCGACGAGCTCCTTGGAGCCGATCGTCGGCAGGACCTCGTCGATCCCGAGGCCCTCGACTCCGCGCCGCCGCGCGTACCAGGCGGCGATCGCCTCGCGCAGAGCGGGGGTGCCCACGGTCGTGGGGTACGCGTGCGAGTCCGTCGCGCGGGCGAGCGCGTCGCGGATCGGGGCGGGCGTCGGGTCCACCGGCGAGCCGATCGACAGGTCGACGATCCCGCCGGGGTGCTCCGCCGCCGTGCGGGCGAAGGGCGCCATCAGGTCCCAGGGGTAGTCGGGCAGCGCGCCGAGGGCCACGGGAGCGGCCTCAGTGGCTCTGCGGAGGCAGCGCCGCGATGACCGGGTGGTCCTTCGCGATCACGCCGACCTTGGCGGCTCCACCCGGGGAGCCGATCTCGTCGAAGAACTCGACGTTGGCCTTGTAGTAGTCGGACCACTCCTCGGGGAGGTCGTCCTCGTAGTAGATCGCCTCGACGGGGCAGACCGGCTCGCAGGCACCGCAGTCCACGCACTCGTCCGGGTGGATGTAGAGCGAGCGCTCGCCTTCGTAGATGCAGTCGACCGGGCACTCGTCGATGCAGGCGCGGTCTTTGACATCGACGCACGGAAGTGCGATCACGTAGGTCACGGTGCTCCAGGTCCCTTCGAACAGTGTGTCTATCGTACGGGGGCCGACGGGGCGTCGGCGTCCGCGGGCCGCGGGGCGGCGGCGGGAGCGGCCGCCCGCAGCCGCGGCCAGGCGATCACGACGAGGGCGATGAGGGCGGGGAGGAAGGTCCAGGCCACGCCGAGGCCGTTCGCCGGGACGAGGACGGATCCGCCGGTGCTGCGCAGGGCGAGCAGCCCGATCATCCCGAGCAGGCCCATCGCGGTGCAGAACGCGACGAACCGGTCGATGAGCACGAGGCGCAGCCCGAGCAGGAGCAGCAGCACGCCGGCGAGGGAGGCGGCGAGGCCGACCGGGAGGACGACACCGCCGACCGACACGGTGCTCTGATGGGCGACGGTCGTGATCGCTCCGACCACCGCGCCGACCAGGACTCCGGCGACGCCCGACAGCACGCGCGATCCCAGCGTCGGACGCTCCTCCGGCAGCGGCGCCGGACGCCCCGCCTGCGCGACCGGGCGGAAGCGCTCGATGCGGCCGATGGGGAACGGCGGACCGCTCGAGAGCCGGGCCTCGTCGCCCTCGACCACCAGCTGCGTCGCGTGCGCCTCGAGGGCCGCGCGCTTGCGGGCGTGGTCCTCGGCGGACAGCTCGATCACGACGTCCCCGGGGAGGGGCGGGGCCGCGTCGGGGAGGACGGCGAGGAAGCGCAGGCCCAGGCGCTCGGCGGCGCGCTCGGCGACCCGGGCGGTGCGGACGTGGTCCGGGTGGCCGTAGCCGCCACCCGCGTCGTAGGACAGCACGACGCCCGCGTCGACCTGCCGGAGGACGGCGACGAGATCCGCCACCTCCTCGTCCTCGGGCGCGGCGGTGAAGGACGCGGGATGCACCGGCTCGAGCGGCACCGGGACGCGGCCTGTGCCCCACTGCATGCCGGAGTCCCGGTAGACGCGCGGAGCGAGGCCGGGTGCGCGGGCGCCCGCCTCGCCGAGGAAGCGGTGGTCGGCGACGCCGAGTGCCGTCAGGGCGACGACGAGCTCGGTCGTCCGGTGCGCGGCCAGCTCGGCCGAGCCCTCGAGCGGAGCGAGGTCCTCGGGGATGACCTCGCCGCACTCGCCCCGCGTGGCGGTGACGACGGTCACGGAGGCGCCCTGTGCCACCAGCCGCGCCAGGGTTCCGCCCATGGTGATCGTCTCGTCGTCGGGGTGGGCGTGCACCGCCACCACCCGCTCCGCTGCTGCGTCCCGGCCCGCGTCCACTCTCCGCCTCTCGTCCTGCGCGGCCTCCGCTGCGGGCGCTTCTGGACAGCGACCGGGCAGCGGACTACAGTCGAGCCGGGTTAGGCAAGGCTTACCGAACAACGGAGCCCCGCCGACCGGATCGACTCGGGGCGGGAGTCGCCCCCTCCTCGTCCACCATCGACCAAGAGAACACGCGTGCTCGCAAACTACCTCATCGGCCTCCGCGAAGGCCTCGAAGCCGGCCTCGTCGTCGGCATCCTCGTGGCCTACCTGACCAAGCTCGGCCGGCGCGACGTGCTGCCGCGGCTCTGGACCGGTATCGCCGCCGCGATCGCGATCTCGCTCGTCACCGGTGCGATCCTCACCTGGGGCCCCTCGACCCTGTCGTTCCAGGCCCAGGAGCTCATCGGCGGCGGCCTCTCGATCCTCGCGGTCGGGCTGGTCACCTGGATGATCTTCTGGATGGGCGCGAACGCCCGCAGCCTCAAGGGCGACCTCGAGTCCCGGCTCGACGGCGCCGTCGCGGGGTCGGCCCTCGGCATCGTGGTCCTCGGCTTCATCAGCGTCGGCCGCGAGGGCATCGAGACGGCGCTCTTCGTCTGGGCGAGCGTGTCCTCGAGCAGTGCGGGGTCCGGATCCAGCGCGTGGGTCGGCACGGTCGGCGCGCTGCTGGGCATCCTCAGCTCGGTCGTCATCGCGTACCTGATCTTCCGGGGCTTCGTCCGGATCGACCTCGGGCGCTTCTTCACCTGGACGGGCGGCTTCCTCATCCTCGTCGCGGCCGGCGTCCTCTCCTACGGCGTCGGCGACCTGCAGGAGGCGTCGCTCCTGCCCGGCTGGGGCACCCCGCTGTTCTCGCTCGGCCCGATCCTCCCGCCGCCCGTGACCGCCGTGGTCGGCGGCCTCTTCAACTACACGCCCGAGCCGACCGCTCTGCAGTTCGCCGCCTGGCTGCTCTACCTCGTCGTCGTCGGTGCCCTGTTCGTCCGCCAGGTCCGCCTGCGCGGCCCGCGACGGGGCAGCGCGGCCCCGGTCGCCGCTCCCGCTCCCACCTCCGTCTGACCCGCTCCGGCACCGCCGGCGCACTCGCCCCGATCCAGGAGAAGCATGTCCTCGCGCGCTCGTCCCACCCTCCCCCGCGTCACCCTCGGCCTCGCCGGAGCCGGCGCCCTGGCGCTGATCCTCACGGGCTGCGTGCCGAACACCCCCGCGTCCTCCTCCTCCGTCGCGCTCGACGTCGCGATCAGGGACGACGCCTGCGAGGTGTCGACGGCGACCGCCGAGGCGGGAGCGGTGACGTTCTCACTGACCAACGGCGGCTCGGACGTCAACGAGTTCGAGATCCTGGCCGAGGACAAGCTGCGGATCGTGGGCGAGAAGGAGAACGTGACCCCGGGCCAGAGCGTCTCCTACGTCGCTCAGCTCGAGCCGGGCACCTACTACACCGCCTGCAAGTTCCAGCAGGTCGGCGCCCCGGTCGGGCTGAGCGAGTTCACCGTGACCGGTGAGGCCACCGCGCAGTCGGCGGACGAGAAGGCGGCGACGGAGGCGGCGGTCACCAACTACGTGGCGTACGTGAAGTCGCAGGTGGGCGAACTGCTCCCCGCGGTGGCCGAGTTCGCCCAGGCCTACGAGGCCGGCGACGACGAGAAGGCGCGCGGCCTCTTCGCGTCGACCCGCGTCTTCTACGAGCGGATCGAGCCGACCGCGGAGGCGTTCGGCGACCTCGACCCGCGCATCGACTACCGCGAGGTCGACGCCGTCGCCGAGGGCCTGGACTGGACCGGCTTCCACCGCATCGAGAAGGACCTGTGGGCCCCCGCGGAGGGTGCGCTCAACTCCGACGGCACGAGCGCGCTCCTCGACTGGGCGCCCTCCACTCCCGAGCAGCGCGCGCAGTTCGGCCAGGGCCTCGTCGACGACGTGCAGAGCCTGGCCGACCTCGTGAACGCGCCCGGCTTCACCGTCTCGGTGGGCGACATCTCCAACGGCGCCATCGGCCTGCTCGACGAGGTCGCGGCCGGCAAGATCACGGGCGAGGAGGACTGGTGGTCGAGCACCGACCTCACCGACTTCGCCGCGAACGTCCAGGGCGCGGAGGTGGCGTTCGGCAACGTCGAGCCGATCGCGACCGCCAGCGGCGACGAGGGCGCCGACCTCACCGGACGGATCACGCAGCGGTTCTCCGAGCTCGACGCTCTGCTCGCGCAGTACGGCTCGATCGACTCCGGCTTCGCCGCGTACTCCACTCTCACCGCGGAGCAGAAGAAGGAGCTCTCGGACGCGGTCAACGCTCTCTCCGAGCCGCTCTCGCAGCTGACCCACACGGTGCTGGGCGTCGAGGAGCCGACCGCATAGTGGACGCCGAGCAGCACGAGGGAGCCCGGCCGACGGAGTCCGAGCAGCCCGCCGACGAACCCCGCCGCCTCTCGCGGCGCGGGCTGCTCGGCCTCGTCTCGGCGGGGACGGCCGGGCTGGCCGCCGGAGTGGGCGGCACGGTGGCCGTCACATCGTCCGCGAGCGCGACGGCCTCCTCCGCCCCGCGCACCGTGCCGTTCTTCGGCGCGAACCAGGCGGGCATCACCACCGCCGCGCAGGACCGGCTGCACTTCGCCGCGTTCGACCTCGCCGCGGGCACCACGCGCGAGGACCTCGTCGAGCTCCTGAAGGACTGGACGCTCGCCGCCTCCCGGATGACCCAGGGCCTCGAGGTCGGCGAGAACGGCGCGGTGGACGGGCCGGACACGGCTCCCCCGGAGGACACCGGAGAGGCGCTCGGGCTCGACGCCGCGTCCCTCACCGTCACGGTCGGCTTCGGACCCACCCTCTTCACGGACGAGTCCGGCGCCGACCGCTTCGGCCTCGCCGACCGCCGGCCTCCGCAGCTGCAGGCCCTGCCCCGCTTCCGCGGCGACGCGCTCGTCCCGTCGGCCGGCGGCGGCGACCTCTGCATCCAGGCCTGCGCCGACGATCCGCAGGTCGCCGTGCACGCCATCCGCAACCTGAGCCGGATCGCGTTCGGCCGGGCCTCGCTCCGCTGGTCGCAGCTCGGCTTCGGCCGCACCTCCTCGACGTCCACCGCCCAGGCGACTCCGCGCAACCTGTTCGGCTTCAAGGACGGCACGGCGAACGTGAAGTCCGAGGAGGCCGACGCCGTCCAGGAGCACGTCTGGGTCCCCTCCTCCGACGGCCCCGCGTGGATGGTCGGCGGCAGCTACCTGGTCGCGCGGAAGATCCGGATGATCATCGAGACGTGGGACCGCAGCCAGTTGGGCGAGCAGGAGCGGGTCATCGGCCGCAGCAAGGGGTCCGGAGCCCCGCTCTCGGGCGGCACGGAGTCCACCGAGCCGGACTTCGCAGCGGCCGGCGCCACCGGTGCCCCGCTGATCGATCAGGAGTCGCACGTGCGCCTCGCGCATCCGAGCGTGAACAACGGAGTGCGGCTCCTGCGCCGCGGCTACAACTTCGTCGACGGCAACGACGAGCTCGGACGCCTGAACGCGGGGCTGTTCTTCCTCTCGTTCCAGCGCTCCCCGGAGCAGTTCGTCACCGTGCAGCGGAACCTCGCGACGGACGCACTGAACGAGTACGTGAAGCACGTCGGCTCGGCCGTGTTCGCGGTGCCGCCCGGTGCTCGCGACGAGACCGACTTCCTCGGCTCCGGCCTCTTCGCCTGATCCCTGAGAGGACCCGCACTCCGTCCCAGGATCCGGCGGGCTCACTCCACGGCGCGCCGAAGCCTCCGCCCGTAGCGTCGTCGGCGATGTCCGGGAACAGTGCGAGAAGCGGCCTGACCAAGCGCGAGCGCCAGGAGCTCGCCCGAGCGCAGGCGCGGGAGCGCCGCGAAGCCGAGAGGCGCCGGCGGCGCCGGAACCGGCTGCTCGGGCAGGGCGGAGCGGTCGTCGGGCTCCTCGCGGTCGTGGCCCTGGTCTGCTGGAACGTCTGGTCGCAGCAGGAGGTCGCGAGCGCCGGCCCGGCGAACATGCTCAGCGACGGCATCGTCCTCGCGGGCGACGGCTCGGCCGTGACGGCGACGACGAGCGCGGCGATCGCTCCGGGAGCATCCCCCGTCCCGACCGATGAGAGCGCCACGCGTGCGGGCGGAGTCGTCGCCGTCGACCTCTACGTCGACTACCTCTGCCCGTACTGCGGGCAGTTCGAGAAGGCGAACGCCGAGCAGCTGCAGTCGTGGCTGACGAAGGGGGCGATCACGCTCGAGATCCACCCGGTGGCGATCCTCGACTCCTCCTCGGCCGGCTCCGAGTACTCCAGCCGGGCCGCGAACGCCGCCGCGTGCGTCGCCGACGAGGATCCGGACCGCTTCCTCGCCGTGAACGCGGCGCTCTTCGCGCAGCAGCCGGCGGAGGGGACGACGGGCCTCGACGACGACGCTCTGCGGGCGCTGGTGACCGGAGCGGGCGTCACCGACGACGACGTCCTCGCCTGCATGACCGGGGGCGAGTTCCGGCCCTGGGTGAAGGCCGCGACCGAGCGGGCCACCTCGCTCCCCCTCGCGAACTCCTCGCTGCCGAAGCTCGAGTCGACGCCCACCGTGCTGGTGAACGGCGAGCAGTACACGGGGAAGCCGGACGACGCGGCGGCGTTCGTCTCCTTCGTCACCTCGACGCTCGAGGCGGAGTCCTCGACCCCCTCTCCCTCTCCGAGTCCGGCGGGCTGATCCGGACCGCGAGGGACGGGATCGGCGCTGCACACTGCAGCACCGGGCGGAGACGACGAGACCGGCCGGAGCATCGCTCCGGCCGGTCTCGTCGTGGGCGGGCGCCGAGGCGCCCGGGGCTCAGCCCTGCTTCTTGAGGCGGCTCGTCATGCGCGCGCGGGCGTTCGCATCGAGCTCCACCTTGCGGATGCGGACGACCTCGGGGGTGACCTCGACGCACTCGTCCTCGCGGGCGAACTCGAGGCACTCCTCGAGCGTCAGCTGACGCGACGGCGTCATCGACTCGAAGGTGTCGGAGGTGGACTGACGCATGTTGGTCAGCTTCTTCTCCTTGGTGATGTTCACGTCCATGTCGTCGTTGCGCGAGTTCTCGCCGATCACCATGCCCTCGTAGACCTCCTCGGTGGGGTTCACGAAGAAGGTCATCCGCTCCTGGAGCGCGATGATGGCGAACGGGGTCACGACGCCGTTGCGGTCCGCGACGATCGACCCGTTGTTGCGGGTGACGATCGCGCCGGCCCACGGCTCGTAGCCGTGCAGGATCGCGTTCGCGATGCCGGTGCCGCGCGTGGTGGTGAGGAACTCGGTGCGGAAGCCGATCAGGCCGCGCGACGGAACGATGAACTCCATGCGGACCCAGCCGGTGCCGTGGTTCGACATGCCGTCCATGCGGCCCTTGCGGGCGGCGAGGAGCTGCGTGATCGCACCGAGGTACTCCTCCGGGGCGTCGATCGTGAGGTGCTCGAAGGGCTCGTGCGTCTTGCCGTCGACCTGGCGGGTGACCACCTGGGGTTTGCCGACGGTCAGCTCGTAGCCCTCGCGGCGCATCTGCTCGACGAGGATGGCCAGCGCGAGCTCGCCGCGGCCCTGGACCTCCCACGAGTCGGGGCGTCCGATGTCGACGATCTTGAGCGACACGTTTCCGATGAGCTCGCGGTCGAGGCGGTCCTTGACCATGCGCGCCGTGAGCTTGTGGCCCTTCACCTTGCCGACGAGCGGCGAGGTGTTGGTGCCGATCGTCATCGAGATCGCCGGGTCGTCGACCGTGATGGCCGGCAGCGGGCGGATGTCCTCGGGGTCGGCGATGGTCTCGCCGATGGTGATCTCGGGGAAGCCCGCGATCGCGACGATGTCGCCGGGGCCCGCGGACTCGGCCGGGTAGCGGTCGAGCGCCTTGGTGATCAGCAGCTCGGTGATGCGCGCGTTGGTGTGGGTGCCGTCGTGGTGGACCCAGGCGACCGTCTGCCCCTTCTTGATCGTGCCGTTGAAGACGCGGAGGAGGGCGAGGCGGCCGAGGAACGGCGACGCGTCGAGGTTGGTGACGTGGGCCTGGAGGGGCGCGTCGTCGTCGTAGGTCGGCGCGGGGATGTGCTTGAGGATCGCCTCGAACAGCGGCTCCAGGTCCTCGGCGTCCGGCAGCGTGCCGTCCTCGGGCTTGTTCGCCGAGGCGCGGCCGGCCTTGCCGGAGGCGTAGACCACGGGGACGTCGAGGATCGCGTCGAGGTCGAGGTCCGGCACGTCGTCGGCCATGTCGGAGGCGAGGCCGAGGAGCAGGTCCTGGCTCTCGGCGACGACCTCGTCGATGCGCGCGTCGGGGCGGTCGGTCTTGTTGACCAGGAGGATGACGGGGAGCTTCGCCTCGAGCGCCTTGCGCAGCACGAAGCGGGTCTGGGGCAGCGGGCCCTCGGACGCGTCGACGAGGAGGCAGACGCCGTCGACCATCGACAGGCCGCGCTCGACCTCGCCGCCGAAGTCGGCGTGGCCCGGGGTGTCGATGACGTTGATGGTGATGGGACCGTCGCTCGCGTGCTTGCCGCTGTACGAGACAGCGGTGTTCTTCGCGAGGATCGTGATGCCCTTCTCGCGCTCGAGCTCGTTGGAGTCCATCGCGCGCTCGTCCACGTGGGCGTGCGCGTCGAAGGAGTTCGTCTGCTTGAGCATGGCGTCGACCAGCGTGGTCTTGCCATGGTCGACGTGGGCGACGATCGCGACGTTGCGCAGGTCGGAGCGGGTGGCACTTGCCATGGATACGGACTCGTCTCGTGTTCTCGTGCAAAAGGGGGACCATCCATCGTACCGCAGCGAGGCGTCCGCACGGCGAAGGGCCCCGGATCCCCGCTCCGGAGGGCTCCGAGGAGCGCTCCAGGCGGGGCCGGGGCCCTGGTGACGGTCGGTCAGACCGCGAACTCGATGCCGGCGCCGGGGATGGCGTCGAGCAGCTCGCGGGTGTACTCCTGCTGCGGCGAGTCGAACACGGTGTCCGTCGGGGCGTGCTCGACGATCCTGCCCTTCTGCATCACGCAGACGTCGTCGGCGATCACGCGGACCACCGCCAGGTCGTGCGTGATGAACAGGTAGGTCAGCCCGAGCTCGGCCTGCAGGTCGGCGAGGAGGCGGAGGATCTGCGCCTGGACGAGGACGTCCAGAGCCGACACGGCCTCGTCGAGCACCACGATCTCCGGCTTCAGCGCGAGCGCGCGGGCGATCGCCACGCGCTGGCGCTGGCCGCCGGAGAGCTCGTTCGGGTACCGGCTCGCGATCACGCGCGGGAGGGACACCTGGTCGAGCAGCTCGAGGACGCGCTCGCGCTGCGACGTCCGGTCGCCGACCTTGTGCACTCGCAGCGGCTCCGAGATGGTGTTGCCGATGTTGTGCAGCGGGTCGAGCGAGCCGTACGGGTCCTGGAACACCGGCTGCATGGAGCGCCGGAGCGCCAGCATGTCGCGGCCCTTGAGCTTCTCGGTCCGGCGACCGGCGATCGAGATCGCTCCGGACGTCGCCGTCTCGAGGCCCAGCACCAGGCGGGCGATCGTCGACTTGCCCGATCCGGACTCGCCCACGAGCGCCGTGGTGGTGCCCTTCGGGATCGAGAACGACACGTTGTCGACGGCGGTGAAGTCCTCGGCCTTCAGGCCGCCGCGGCGGATCTTGAAGACCTTCGTGAGGCCGTCGACCTCGATCATCGGGGCGCCCGAGGCGACCGCGCCGGCGTGGTGCGCGGCGCCCGCGCCGACCAGGTCGACCTCGCGCACGGCCTCCGACTCGCCGGAGACCGACTCCACGGCCCGGCCGGCCGTCGACTGGATGCGGCGCGACGCGAGGCTGGGCGCCGCCGCGATCAGGCGCTGCGTGTAGGGGTGCTGCGGGTTCTGCAGCACCTCCACCGAGGCGCCGGACTCGACGATGCGGCCCTTGTACATGACGATGAGCTTCTCGGCGCGCTCGGCGGCGAGGCCCAGGTCGTGCGTGATGAAGAGCAGCGCGGTGCCGTCGGTCTTCGTCAGCGTCTCGAGGTGGTCGAGGATCCGGCGCTGGACCGTGACGTCGAGCGCCGAGGTGGGCTCGTCGGCGATCAGCAGCTGGGGAGCCGCGGCCAGGCCGATGCCGATCAGCACGCGCTGGCGCATGCCGCCCGAGAACTGGTGCGGGAACTGCTTGAGGCGCTTCTCCGCGTCGGCGAGGCCCGCGTTCTGCAGGACCTCGATCGCCTTGGCGCGCACCTCCTTGCGACCGGTCGCGAGGCCGTTGGCCTTGATGGTCTCCTCGACCTGGAAGCCGACCGACCACACGGGGTTCAGGTTCGACATCGGGTCCTGCGGGACGTAGCCGATCCGGCGGCCGCGGATGTCCTCGAGCTCGGTCCTCGTCGCCTTCGCGAGGTCCTTGCCGTCGAACAGCACGGAGCCGGCGGTGACCTGGCCGGTGCCGGGGAGCAGGCCGATGATCGCGGCGGCGGTCGTCGACTTGCCGGAGCCCGACTCCCCCACGATCGCGACGGTCTGGCCGTGCTCGATCGTGAGGCTCACGCCGCGGAGGGCGGGGACCAGTCCGCTGCCGGTCTGGAAGCCGACCTCGAGGTCGGTGACCTCGAGCAGCGGCCCGTGCGGTGCGTTCGGTGTCGTGGCGGTCATCGGAGGGCCCTCGCCTTCGGGTCGAGCGCGTCGCGGAGCGATTCGCCGAGGAGGATGAAGCTCAGCACCGTGACCGTCAGGGCGATCGACGGGTAGATCAGCGTCTGCGGGTTGGTGCGCAGATCGCGCTGGGCCTGGCTGATGTCGTTGCCCCACGACATGACCGAGCCGGGAAGGCCGACGCCGAGGAACGACAGCGTCGCCTCCGCGGTGATGGCCGCGCCGAGCGAGATCGTCGTGACGACGATGACGGGAGCGATCGAGTTCGGCAGCACGTGCCGGAACAGGATCGCCATGCGGGAGAGGCCGGTCGCGGTGGCGGCGCCGACGAAGTCGGCCTGCTTCACGCGGAGGACCTCGGAGCGCAGGACGCGCGCCGTCGTCGGCCAGGCGAACGCGCCGATCGCCAGGGCGATGACGAACACGTTCCGGTAGGCCGAGAAGACGGACATGATGACGACCGCGGCGAGGATGTAGGGGATCGAGAAGAAGATGTCGCCGAGGCGCATGATCACGGTGTCGACCCAGCCGCCGAAGAAGCCGGCCAGAGCGCCGCCGATGACGCCGGAGACCGTCGTGATCACGATCACGATGAGGCCGACGGTCAGCGACGTGGACGTGCCGTGGATGATCCGCGAGAAGACGTCGCACCCCTGCTTGGTGTAGCCGAGCAGGCTGCCGTCGCCGGGGCCCTGGTTGCTGAACGAGAGCGCGCACTGGCGGGGGTCCACCGAGGTGAACAGGCCCGGGAACAGCGCGACGGCGATGATGACGAGGATCAGGACGCCCGAGATCCAGAACATGGGCCGCTTGCGCAGGTCGCGCCACGCGTCGGTCCAGAGGTTGCTGGGCTTCTCGTCGAGGCTGACGGCGTCGACCGACGCGATCGGCGTCTCCTCGAGCGGGGCCACGAAGTGGTCGATGCGGCGGGCCTTCTGCGCGCCGCCGGTGGACTCATTTGGCATAGCGGATCCTCGGGTCGAGTACGGCGTAGAGCAGGTCGACGAGGATGTTCACCACGAGGTAGAACAGCACCATGACCGTGACGAAGGAGACGACGGTCGGCCGCTCACCTCGGATGATCGCCTGATAGAGCGTGTTCCCGACTCCGGGAACGTTGAAGATGCCCTCGGTCACGGTCGCGCCGACGATCAGGAGGCCGAAGTCGGCTCCGAACTGCGTCGTGACCGGGATGAGCGAGTTGCGCAGGACGTGCACGGGGATGACGCGGCGTCGCGAGAGCCCCTTGCTGTACGCGGTGCGGACGAAGTCCGAGCCGGCCGTCTCGATGACCGAGCCGCGCGTGAGGCGGATGGCCGAGGCGACCACGAAGAGGGCGAGCACGATCGCGGGCAGCAGCAGCCTCTGGAACGACGCGTCGGCTCCGACGGTCGGAGGGAACCATCCCAGCTGGATCGCGAAGAAGGACTGCGCGATGAAGCAGAGCACGAAGATCGGCACCGACACGAGCAGGAGGCTGACGACCAGCGCGCTCGCGTCGAAGAAGCTGCCCTTGCGCAGACCGCTGATGAGACCGATGGTCAGCGCGACGACGATCTCGATGACGATCGCCATCATGGCGAGCGTCAGGGTGACCGGGAAGGTGCGGGCGAGGATCTCGTTGACGGACTGGCCGGAGAACGAGATGCCGAAGTCGCCGCGGACGACGCCTCCCAGGTAGTACAGGTACTGGACGAAGAAGGGCTCGTTCAGGTGGTACTGCTCCTCGAGGCGGGCGAGGAGTGCGGGGCTCGGCGTCTTGTCGCCGAAGAGCGACAGGAGCGGGTTCCCCGGCATGGAGAAGACCATGAAGTAGATGAGGAACGTGGTGCCGATGAGCACGGGGACGGCTTGCAGGATGCGTCGGACGATGTAGGCGAGCATGTCAGCCCAGCCGGTTCCGGAGTCGCATGGATGGGGACCTCATTCGATTGTGACCGAAACAGGGCGCTCCGCCCGTGCCGTGACCTGGTGGCCGACGGCACGGGCGAAGCGCCCCAGTGGTTCGAGCTTAGTTCTTGGTGATCTCGTAGTAGAGCGGCACCGAGTTCCAGCCGAACTCGACGTTCGACACGCCCTCGCCGTAGCCGCCGGTCACGTTCGCGTACCATAGGGGCAGCGACGGGAGGTCCTTCAGGAGGATCTCCTGGGCCTGCTGGAACGTCGTGTTCGCAGCGTCGGCGTCGGCGTCCGACAGGCCCTGCTGGAGCAGGGTGTCGAACTCGGGGTTCGAGTAGTCGCCGTCGTTGGACGAGGCGCCGGTCACGTAGAGCGGTCCGAGGAAGTTGTAGAGGCTCGGGTAGTCGGCCTGCCATCCGGTCCGGAACGCGGTCTCGATCGAGCGGTCGACGATCTTGGTGCGCGCCTCGGCGAAGGTCGGGTACGCGTCGCCCTCGGCGTCGATGCCCAACGTGTTCTTGATCGAGTTGGTCACCGCGTCGACCCAGCCCTGGTGGCCGCCGTCGGCGTTGTAGGCGATCTTGAAGGTGCCGTCCCAGGGGCTGATCGCGTCGGCCTGAGCCCACAGCGCCTTGGCCTCGTCGGGGTTGTACTCGAGCACGTCGGCGCCGGAGAGGGCGTCGCTGTAGCCGTCGATCACCGGGGAGGTGAAGTCGGAGGCCGGGGTGCGGGTGCCCTCGAAGATCACGTCGGTGATCTCCTTGCGGTCGAAGGACATCGAGATCGCCTGGCGGCGGAGCTGGCCCTCCTCGCCGTCGAAGTGCGGGAGACGGCCCGGGATGGTGAAGGACTGGAACACGGCCGAGGGCTGGTTCACGGCGCGGTCGCCGAGGTCGCTCTCGAAGGTGCCGAAGGCGGAGTCCGGGATCTGGTCGATCACGTCGACGTTGCCGCCGAGGAGGTCGGCGTAGGAGGCGTCCTGGGTGGCGTAGAAGACGATCTTCAGGCCGCCGTTCTGGGCCTCGCGGGGGCCGGTGTACTCGTCGTTCTTGACGAGCTCGATCTGGACGTCGTGCTGCCACGCGTCGTCGCCGTCGAGCTTGTACGGGCCGTTGCCGATCGGGTTCTCACCGAAGGCGGCCATGTCGTCGAACGCGGCGGCGGGCAGCGGGTAGTACGCCGAGTAGCCGAGGCTGATCGGGAAGTCCGACTGCGGGGACTTGAGCGCGACGGTGAAGGTGGTGTCGTCCACGGCCTTGAGGCCGGTGAGCTCGCTGTCCTCGGTGTCGCTGAAGCCCTCGAAGTTCGAGAAGAACGACGCGCTGAGCTGGTTGTTCGACAGCTTGGCGCCGTAGTTCCAGGCGTCGATGAACGAGCTGGAGGTGACCGGGTCGCCGTTCGTGAAGGTCAGGCCCGACTTGATTTTGATCGTGTAGTTCTGCGCGTCGTCCGACTCGATGGACTCGGCGACGTCGTTCTCGGGGGCGCCCTTGGCGTCGTAGTAGACCAGGCCCGCGAAGATCTCGTCGAGGATCTTGCCGCCGCCCACCTCGTTGGTGTTCGTCGGGATCAGCGGGTTCTGCGGCTCGGAGCCGTTGGTGGAGATGATCGCGGCGGCGTCGCCTCCCGATGCACCTCCGCCCGAGTCGTTCGAGCTGCTGCAGCCGGCCAGGACCAGCGTGCTCGCGGCGACGAGCGCCAGAGCCCCGAATCCGTAACGTCTGATGTTCACTATTCCTCCAGTGATGTGGGGGCGCGCGAGAAGTGGTTTCCCTGACGCGTGGAGTGCCGTGCGCGTGGCGACGGCGGCGGCGCACGAGACTGGTGGCCGTCGCGCGGATGCCTTCAACGAGACTATGTATTCGCCCGCTATCTGCACAAAAGCATGTGGCAACCGTTACACAGCGGTAACCGGGAGGTGGAATCCTTGCGCTGTTCTGCACGAAACGTGCGTACCGGGCGGCCGTCGCGCAACACATCGACTTCAGAGGAGACGCACGGAGTGTCCACCGACCTGTCAGGATCCGCGCCCGGACGGCGCCGGATCCGCATCGAGATCCTGCTGGTCCTCGGGCTCTCGCTGGGCGCCTCCGCGGTCTACTCGGTGGTCTCCATCGCCAACCGGCTCACCCGCTCGACCGCACTGGCCGACCAGACCGCGACGATCAACGGCGCCCTCAGCGACCGCCCGGGCTTCGACCTCGTCTACCAGCTGCTCGCGCTCTTCTTCGACCTGGTGCCGGTGGCCCTCTGCGCGTTCCTGCTCTGGCAGAGCTCGGGCCGTCCGCTCGGGCGCCTGGGGCTCGACCTGCGCCGGCCGTTCGCGGACCTGGGGACCGGGACCGTCCTCGCGGTGGCGATCGGCGCGCCGGGCATCGCGCTGTACGCCCTCGGACGCGCGCTGGGCATCACCGTGGCGGTGGTGGCCTCGCCGCTGGACGCGTACTGGTGGACGGTGCCGGTGCTCGTGCTCTCCGCGATCCGGGCGGGAGTGCAGGAGGAGGTCGTCGTGATCGGGTACCTCTTCGCCCGCCTGGGCGATCTGGGCTGGGGGCGGTGGCGGATCCTGGTGACCAGTGCGCTGCTCCGGGGCAGCTACCACCTGTACCAGGGCATCGGGCCCTTCATCGGGAACGTGGTCATGGGCCTGGTGTTCGGACTGTTCTACCAGCGCTTCGGCCGCACCCTGCCCCTGGTGATCGCCCACTCGATCATCGACATCGTCTCGTTCGTCGGGTACCCGCTGGCCGTCGCCCTCTGGCCCGAGCTGTTCGCGCCGCCGGCTCCGCGGACGTGACGTCGGACCGATCGCATCCGAGGAGCCGCAGGACCGCGCCGCGGCTCTCCACTGCCGCGGCGTGACGCCCGCACGGTGGAGCTGCTCGCTCGTCGCGACTCCGTCGAGCCCTGCCGGCACCTCCACCACGCGTTCCACACGGTCGGGCTCCCTCGTGCATCGGAGTCGCCGTGCGCCGTTCCCCCCGGATCGGGAGAACTGCGCCCCACTCCGCGCCTGTGCGGGACCGACGGTGTCCGCAGCCGAGGGTGGGAGATGACAGGACGGGCTCGAGGCTCCGTTCCTGCTCTCTCACCCTCGGTTGCGGACGAGCGCGTGCGGGCGGATCAGGCGAAGGCCTCGATGGGCGGGCAGGCGCAGACGAGGTTGCGGTCGCCGTAGGCCTGGTCGATCCGGCGGACCGGCGGCCAGTACTTGCCGCGCACCAGCGAGCGGACCGGGTAGACGGCCTGCTCGCGGCTGTAGGGGTGCGTCCACTCCTCGGCCGTCAGGCACTCGGCGGTGTGCGGGGCGCCGCGCAGCGGGTTGTCGTCCACCGGCCACTCCCCCGCACCGACGCGGTCGGCCTCCGCCCGGATCCCGATCATCGCGTCGATGAAGCGGTCGATCTCGGCGAGGTCCTCGCTCTCCGTCGGCTCGACCATCAGGGTCCCGGCGACGGGGAAGCTCATGGTCGGGGCGTGGAAGCCGTAGTCGACGAGGCGCTTGGCGACGTCGTCCACGGTCACTCCGGTCGCCGCCGTCAGCGGACGGATGTCGAGGATGCACTCGTGGGCGACGAGCCCGTTGTCCCCCGTGTAGAGCACCGGGTAGTGCTCGCGGAGGCGCGCGGCGACGTAGTTGGCCGAGAGGACGGCCGCCCCGGTCGCGGCACGCAGGCCCTCCTCGCCCATCATCCGGGCGTACGCCCACGAGATCGGCAGGATGCCGGGGCTGCCGTAGGGAGCTGCCGACACCGGTGCGCCGCCGTGGACGATCCGCTCGCCCTGCGTGCCCACGCCGTGCTCGAGCCGCTGCGCGAGCGGGTGGCCGGGCAGGAACGGCGCGAGGTGCGCCTTCGCGGCGACGGGACCGACGCCGGGACCGCCTCCGCCGTGCGGGATGCAGAACGTCTTGTGCAGGTTGAGGTGCGAGACGTCGCCGCCGAAGTCTCCGAAGCGGGCGAAGCCGAGGAGCGCGTTGAGGTTCGCGCCGTCCACGTACACCTGTCCGCCGGCCTCGTGGACGAGGCGGCAGATCTCGGCGACCTCGTGCTCGTAGACGCCGTGGGTCGACGGGTAGGTGATCATCAGCGCGGCGAGGGAGCCCGCGTGCTCGGCGATCTTCGCCCGGAGGTCGTCCAGGTCGACGTTGCCGAGCTCGTCGCAGGCCACGACGACGACGCGCATGCCGGCGAGGACCGCGCTCGCGGCGTTGGTGCCGTGAGCGCTCGAGGGGATCAGGCAGACCGTGCGGTCCTCGTCGCCGTTCGACCGGTGCCAGCCGCGGATCGCCAGCAGGCCCGCGAGCTCGCCCTGCGAGCCGGCGTTGGGCTGGAGCGACACGGAGTCGTAGCCGGTGAGGTGGGCGAGCCACCCCTCCAGCTGGTCGATCAGCGCCAGGGAGCCCTGCACGTCCGCCTCGGGGGCGAACGGGTGCAGGTCCGCGAACTGGGGCCAGCTGACCGCCTCCATCTCGGTGGCGGCGTTGAGCTTCATGGTGCAGGAGCCGAGCGGGATCATGCCGCGGTCCAGCGCGTAGTCCGAGTCGGCGAGGCGCTTGAGGTAGCGCATCATCGAGGTCTCGCTGTGGTGGCTGCTGAAGACCGGGTGCACGAGGAACGGCGTGCGGCGGTCGAGCTCGGCGGGGATGCTCCGCGCGGAGCCGCTGAGGAAGCCGAACGACGAGTCCAGCTGCCCGACGGCGGTCGCGACGGCGATCACCTCGAGGTCGGTGACCGTCTCGTCGATCGACACCGAGACCGTGTCGGCGTCGACCAGGCGCACGTCGAAGCCGGCCTGGCGGGCGCGGGCGACCGCCGCCTCCGCGCCGCCGGGCACGACGACCGAGACGGTGTCGAAGAAGTCGGCGTGCCGGAGGGAGTGGCCCCGGTCGAGGAGGAGGCGCGCGAGGAGCGCGGCCCGGCCGTGCACGCGCTCGGCGATCGCGGCGAGCCCGTCCGGCCCGTGGTAGACCGCGTACATCGCCGCCATGACCGCCAGGAGGACCTGCGCGGTGCAGATGTTCGAGGTCGCCTTCTCGCGGCGGATGTGCTGCTCGCGGGCCTGGAGGGACAGGCGGTAGGCGGGGTGGCCGTCCGCGTCCTGGCTGACGCCGACGAGGCGGCCGGGCAGCTGGCGCTCGAGTCCCTTGCGGACGGCGAGGTAGCCGGCGTGCGGTCCTCCGAAGCCCAGCGGGACGCCGAAGCGCTGCGTGGTGCCGACCGCGACGTCCGCGCCGAGCTCGCCCGGCGAGCGCACCAGGGTCAGCGCGAGCAGGTCGGCGGCGACGACGGCCAGGCCGCCGTGGGCCTTCACCGCGGCGAGCACCGCCGACGGGTCCCAGAGGTGCCCGGACGCACCGGGGTACTGCACGAGGGCGCCGAAGCACTCCGGCACCTCCTCCGCGGCGGTGCGCGAGAGCGGGAGCTCGACGATGCGGATGCCGACGGCCTCCGCGCGGCCGCGCAGCAGCGCGAGGGTCTGCGGGAGAGCGTCGGAGTCGACGACGAAGACGTCGGTGCGCGCCTTCGAGGCGCGGCGCGCGAGCAGCATCGCCTCGACGACGGCCGTGCCCTCGTCGAGCATCGACGCGCCGGCCGTGTCGAGGCCGGTGAGGTCGGAGACCATCGTCTGGAAGTTGATCAGCGCCTCCAGGCGCCCCTGCGAGATCTCGGGCTGGTACGGCGTGTAGGCCGTGTACCAGCTGGGGTTCTCGAGCACGTTGCGCTTGATCACGGCGGGGGTGTGCGTGCCGTAGTAGCCGAGGCCGATCATCGGCCGACGCACCGTGTTCCTCGCGGCGAGGGCGCGCAGCTCGGCGAGCGCCTCCGTCTCGGTGGCCGGAGCGGGCAGCACCTGCGGGAGGTCGCGGACGTGGATCGACTCGGGGACGGCGGCGGTGACGAGCTCCTCCACGGAGTCGTACCCGAGAGTAGCGAGCATGGTGCGCTGCGCGTCGGCGTCGGTCCCGATGTGGCGGGACTCGAAGGCGCCGGGGGTCCTGGTGGCCGCCATCTACTCGCCGACCAGCTCGGTGTAGGCGGCGGAGTCGAGGAGGCCGTCGGGCAGGGCGTCGAAGCGGACCCGGATCAGCCACCCCTCGCCGAACGGGTCGGAGTTGACGAGCTCGGGGCTGTCGACGACGGCCGTGTTGGCCTCGAGGACCTCGCCGTCGACGGGGGCGAACAGCTCGCCCACCGACTTGGTCGACTCGATCTCGCCGACGACGCTGCCGCCCTCGACGCGGGCTCCCGCCTCGGGGAGCTCGACGAAGACGACGTCGCCCAGCTTGTCCGCGGCGTAGGCGGTGATGCCGACGGTCGCGACCTCTCCGTCGACCCGGATCCACTCGTGGTCGGAGGTGTACTGCAGCTCGGTGGGCACGGCCATGTCAGTTCTTCTTTCTCGAGTAGAAGGGGAGCTCGGTGACGGTCATCGGGAGGCGCGTGCCGCGGATGTCGACGGCGAGCGCCGTCCCGGGCTGCGCGGAGGCGGGGGCGACGTAGGCCATCGCGATCGGGACGCCCAGGGTCGGCGAGAGGACGCCGCTGGTGACCACTCCGACCTCGTCGTCGCCGGAGAGGACGGTGTAGTCGGCGCGGGCGGCGCGGCGGCCCTCGCCGACGAGCCCGACGAGCACGGGAGCGTCTCCGGAGGGACCCTCCTCGCTGGCCGCGCGGCCGACGAAGTCGATCGGCTTCCCGAAGGCGACGACGCGGCCGAGGCCGGCCTGTGCGGGGAAGACGTCGCGGGAGAGTTCGTGGCCGTAGAGCGGCATGCCCGCCTCGAGGCGGAGGGTGTCGCGGGCGGCGAGGCCGGCGGGGACGAGGCCCGCTCCGGCGCCGGTCTCGGCGAGAGCCTGCCAGAGCGTGGGAGCGGAGTCGGGCGAGACGTAGATCTCGAAGCCGTCCTCGCCTGTGTACCCGGTGCGCGCGATCAGGATCGGGTGCGCCTCGAAGGTCGCGGGCACGGCGCGGTAGTAGCGCAGCTCCGCGAGCAGGCGGGCGGCGTCGTCCGTGTCGAGCACCGACTCCGCTCCCCGCTCGGTCTCGACGGCGAGGCCCTGGACGTTCTGCAGGATCTCGAGCGAGCGCGGGCCCTGCAGCGCGATGAGGGCGACGTCGTCGCTCTCGTCGAACAGCTCGCACTCGAACATCGCGGTGCGGTCGCGGAGCGTCTCGACGACGATGTGCCGGTTGGCCGCGTTCGCGACGACCATGAAGCGGTCCTCGCCCGTGCGGTAGACGACGAGGTCGTCGATCACGCCGCCCGTGCGCTCCAGGAGAAGGGTGTACTTCGCGCGGCCGGCGGCGACGGCCGAGATGTCGCTCGCCAGCGCGTAGTCGAGGGCGTCGACCGCCTCGGGGCCGACGACGAGGATCTCGGCCATGTGCGAGAGGTCGAAGAGGCCGGCGGCGGTGCGCACGGCGTGGTGCTCGGCGAGATCGCCGGAGTAGCGAACCGGCATCTGCCACCCGGCGAAGTCGGTGAAGGACGCGCCGGCGGCGACGTGCACCTCGTGCAGGGGCGAGTAGCGGGCTTCGGGGCTGGTCGTCGGGGTCTCGGACATGAGTTCTCCATTTCGTCGCAGTGCTGGACTCGCGCCGCGTTCGCGGCAGAGCACAGCAGTGCCGTGGGAACTCCCCCTCTGTCGTGGAGCCTGAGAGATTCGCGCCGCCCCGAGGGGTCGAGCGCTTTCACCATGGGCGGATCCGAGCGGATCGCTTTCCAGAGTGGCCAGTTCGACGCGGTACAAGACCTGAGAGATTGGCGGGGAGGCTTGCTCCTTCGGTGCCGACCGGAGTCGGCTCTCCCGCGTCGCGTATTGCGGCCCGGTATTCGGTTGTGCGGTCAGCCTAGCGGGCGGGGCGGGCCCGTAGCGGCGTGTCGCTTCTCCCGCTAGGTGTTCAGGTGTTGGTGACACTAAGGTGATCCCAGCACTTACAGTCGGTGCGACTCTTAGTAGGGGGCATCGGATGCCGCACGTGCAGCTCGCCGTGTCGACGGTGATCTTCGCCCTGCGGCCGCACCCGGAGACCGGAGCGAGCACCGTCTGGATCCCCGTCGTCCGGCGCATCCGCGAGCCGTTCGAGGGACTCTGGGCACTGCCCGGCGGACCGCTGCATCCGGACGAGGACCTCGCCGAGTCGGCCCGCCGCACTCTCCGCGAGACCACGGGCCTGGCTCCGCGCTACCTCGAGCAGCTCTACGCCGTCGGCGGCACCGACCGCTCCCCCGGCGAGGACCGCGTCGTGTCGATCGTCTACTGGGCGCTCGTGCGCTCCGCCGAGGCCGACGAGGCCATCGTGGGAGAGAACGTCGCCTGGCTCTGCACCGATCTGCCGCTCGAGCTCGCCTTCGACCACGGACTGATCGTCGACTACGCCCTCTGGCGCCTGCGCAACAAGATGGAGTACTCCCGCATCGCGCAGGCCTTCCTCGGCGGCGCCTTCACCCTGTCCCAGCTGCGGGAGGTCCACGAGGCCGTACTGCAGAAGCCCCTCGACCCGGCCAACTTCCGCCGGACGATCGAGAGCTCCGGCACCGTGGTGCCCACCGGGGAGCGCCTGACGGGCACCCGCCACCGTCCCCCGCGCCTCTACCGCTACGACGAGTCGGCGGCGCTCGTCGACCACGGCCCGCTGCCCGTCTGAGCGCGCCGCCCGACTCCCCCACCCGCCTCACGAGGAGAACACCGTGACATCCGTCGACAGCACCATCCGGCTCATCGAGGGCGGCTCCGCGCCCGGCGCCACCTGCGCGCCCGAGCTCGCGGAGGCCCCCTGGTCGTTCGACCTCGGCCTGCCCGCCTACGGGCCCGGCGCCTCCCAGGCCGACCCGATCCCGGCCGACGCCCCGGTCCAGGGACGTCTGCCGGAGGAGTACACGACGGCGAGCGCCGACGAGCTGCACCACCGCATCCTCGCGGCGAAGGAGACGCTCGGCGAGCGGGTCGTCGTGCTCGGGCACTTCTACCAGCGGGACGAGGTGGTGCAGTACGCCGACTACGTGGGCGACTCGTTCCAGCTGGCGAAGGCGGCGACGAGCCGGCCCGACGCCGAGGCGATCGTCTTCTGCGGCGTGCACTTCATGGCGGAGACGGCCGACATCCTCTCCGGTCCGGGGCAGGCCGTGATCCTCCCGAACCTGGCGGCCGGCTGCTCGATGGCGGACATGGCCGACATCGACTCTGTCGAGGACGCGTGGGCCGAGCTCACCGAGCTCTACGGCACCGAGCCGGACGCCGACGGCCGCGTGCCGCTCGTCCCGGTCACGTACATGAACTCCTCCGCCGCGCTGAAGGCGTTCTGCGGCCGCAACGGAGGCGTGGTCTGCACCTCCTCGAACGCGGCGACCGTGCTCGAGGACGCGTTCGCGCGCGGGCAGCGGGTGCTGTTCTTCCCCGACCAGCACCTCGGCCGCAACACCGCCAAGGCGATGGGCGTGCCGCTGGAGCGGATGCCGATGTGGAACCCGCGGAAGCCGCAGGGCGGCTCCGACACCGCGACGCTCCTGGACGCGCAGGTGATCCTCTGGCACGGCTTCTGCTCGGTGCACAAGCGCTTCACGACGGCCCAGATCGCGAAGGCGCGCGCCGAGCACCCGGGCGTGCGCGTGATCGTGCACCCGGAGTGCCCGATGGCGGTCGTCGACGCGGCCGACGAGTACGGCTCGACCGACTACATCGTGAAGGCGATCCAGGCGGCACCCGCGGGATCGACCTTCGCGATCGGCACCGAGATCAACCTGGTGCAGCGCCTCGCCGTCCAGTACCCGCAGCACACGATCTTCTGCCTCGACGACGTGGTCTGCCCCTGCTCGACCATGTACCGCATCCACCCCGGCTACCTCGCCTGGGTGCTCGAGGGACTGGTCGCGGGGACGGTGCTCAATCGCATCGAGGTCGCGGAGTCGGTGCAGGCCGAGGCGCGCATCGCCCTCGAGCGGATGCTCGCGGCCGTTCCGCCCGCCGGGCCGGCGACGGTCTGACATGGCGCGGGTCGTCGTCGTCGGCAGCGGCATCGCCGGGCTGGTCGCCGCGCTGACGGCGCAGCACCGCCACGAGGTGCTGCTCGTCACCAAGGGCGCGCTGGCGGAGTCGTCGACGCGCGCCGCGCAGGGCGGGATCGCCGCGGTCACGGCGCCGGGCGACTCCGTGGCGCTGCACGTGGAGGACACGCTCACCGCCGGTGCGGGCCTCGCCGTGCGCTCGGCGGTCGAGGTGCTCTGCGCCGAGGGGCCGGAGGCGGTCGCGGTGCTGCAGGAGTGGGGCGTCGGCTTCGACCGCGAGGGCGGCGAGCTGGCGCGGGGACTCGAGGGCGCCCACTCGCGTCCGCGGATCCTGCACGCCGGCGGCGACGCGACGGGCGCCGCGATCGAGGCCGCTCTCGTGGCGGCGGTGCGGGCCTCGTCCGTCGAGGTGCGCGAGCACGCCGCCCTGGTCGACCTGGTGCGGGAGGGCGGCTCGGTCACGGGCGCCGACGTGCTGCACGACGGCGTGCTCGAGCGCCTGGCGGCTGACGCGGTCGTGCTGGCCACCGGAGGCGCCGGGCAGCTCTACCGGCACACCACCAATCCGTCCGTCGCGACCGGGGACGGGCTCGCCGCCGCCCTGCGGGCGGGAGCGGAGACGGCGGACCTGGAGTTCTACCAGTTCCACCCGACCACGCTCGCGCTGCCGGGCGGCTTCCTCGTCTCGGAGGCGGTGCGCGGCGAGGGCGCGGTGCTGCGCGACGCCGCCGGCGAGCGGTTCCTGGCCGGGGTGCACCCCGAGGCCGAGCTGGCGCCGCGCGACGTCGTGGCGCGCGCGATCGCGGAGCGGATGCGGCTGCAGGGCGGACTGCCCGTGCACCTGGACGCCCGGGCGATCGACCCCGAGGTGCTGGCGAAGAGGTTCCCGACGATCTCGGCGGCCTGCCGCGAGAACGGGCTCTCGCTCGCCGACGACCTGCTGCCCGTGACTCCGGCCGCGCACTACTGGATGGGCGGGATCGCGACCGACCTGGACGGGCGCACCAGCCTCCCCGGGCTGCTCGCAGTGGGCGAGGTCGCCCGCACCGGCGTCCACGGCGCGAACCGCCTCGCCTCCAACAGCCTGCTCGAGGGCGTCGTGTTCGCGCGCCGCGCGGCGCTCGCCCTCGACTCCCTCTCCTGGAGCGGCGGCCCGGTCGCCCCTCCCCGCGCCGTCGTCCCGATGACGCTCGACCGCACCGCTCTCCAGGACGCGATGTGGGCGGGAGCCGGCCTCTCCCGGGACGCGGCGGGGCTCACAGCGGCGCGCGGCGCGCTCGTCGCCTCCGCCTCGCCCGCTCCGCTCGGACTGAGGACGCTCGAGGACGCGAACCTGCTGACCTGCGCCCTCGCTCTCATCGACGCCGCGCTCGCGCGCACGCACTCCGTCGGCGCCCACCACCGCACCGACTCCCCCGACCCCGCGACGGCGAGCGCCGCCGCCCCCACCAGAGAGGCGGCCCTTCCGTGCTGACCCGCCAGAGCATCGACCGCGTCGTCACCCTCGCCCTCGAGGAGGACGCGCCCTGGGGCGACCTGACCTCCGACACCCTCCTCCCCGCGGACGCCACCGCGAGCGCCGCCCTCGTGGCCCGCGAGCCCGGCGTCTTCAGCGGCGGCGCCGTCCTCGTCGGTACGATGCGGCAGGTCGACTCCCGGATCCGCTGCTCGGTGCTCGTGGAGGACGGCGCGGTCTTCGAGGCCGGGCAGACCCTCGCCCGGATCGAGGGCCCCGCGGGCGGCGTGCTCCGCGGCGAGCGCGTCGCGCTCAACCTCGTGCAGCGGATGAGCGGCATCGCCACCCTGACGGCGCAGTACGTCGCCGCGGTGGAGGGGACGCGCGCCCGCATCGTCGACACCCGCAAGACCACGCCGGGTCTGCGTGCGCTCGAGAGGCACGCCGTCCGCAGCGGCGGCGGCCGCAACCACCGCTTCTCGCTCTCGGACGCGGTGCTGGCGAAGGACAACCACCTCGCGGTGCTCGCCGCGCGCGGGATCGACCTGACCGCGGCCCTGCGGGCGGCGCGCGCCTCGATCCCGCACACGGCGCACCTCGAGGTCGAGGTCGACCGGCTCGACCAGATCGAGCCCGCGCTGGCGGGAGGCGCGGACACGATCATGCTCGACAACTTCACCCCCGAACTGCTCCGCCAGGGCGTCGCCCTCATCGGAGGGCGGGCCGTGGTCGAGGCGAGCGGCGGCGTCGACCTCTCGACCGTGCGCGCGATCGCGGAGGCGGGGGTCGACGTGATCTCCGTCGGCGCGCTCACCCACAGCGTCCGCTCGCTCGACCTCGGCCTGGACATCGCGGTCGAGTGATCTACCTCGACCACGCCGCGACCTCGCCCGTGCGCCGCGAGGTGCTGGAGGCCATGTGGCCGTTCCTCACCGCCGAGTACGGCAATCCGTCGAGCAGCCACTCGCTCGGCGACGCCGCGGCGCGCGCGCTGGAGGCGGCGCGCGCTCACGTGGCCCGCTTCCTCGGCGGCCGCGCCTCCGAGACGCTCTTCACCTCCGGCGGCACGGAGTCGATCAACACGGCGGTCAAGGGCCTCGCGCTGGGATCGCCGCGCGGACGGCACCTGGTGATCTCGGCGCTCGAGCACGAGGCGACCGTCGAGTCGGCCGACCACCTCCGGCGCCTGCACGGCTTCGAGGTGTCGACGGCCCCCGTCGACGCGACCGGCCTGCTCGACCTCGACGCGCTCGCCGCGCTGGTCCGGCCGGACACCGCACTGGTCTCGGTGCTCGCGGCGAGCAACGAGATCGGGACGGTGCAGGACGTTCCGGCGATCGCGGCGCTCTGCCGATCGCGCGGCGTGCCGCTGCACGTGGACGCCGTCCAGGCCGCCGGCTGGCTGGACGTCGCGGGCTGGGGCGCCGACGCGGTCTCGGTCTCGGGGCACAAGCTCGGGGCGCCGAAGGGCGTGGGGGCGCTGCTGCTGCGCAGCCGGCTCCCGTTCGAGCCCCTGCTGCACGGCGGCGGCCAGGAGCGGGAGCGGCGCTCGGGCACCGAGAACGTGGCCTTCGCGGTCGCGCTCGGCACCGCGGTGCGCCTGCTCGATCCGGACCGCGCGGCACGGGTCGGAGCGGTCCGGGACGCGTTCGCCGAGCGGGTCGCGGCCCTGGCGCCCCGGGCCGTGCCGCTGGGCTCCGCGGCGCACCGGCTCCCCTCGATCGCGGCGTACGCCGTCCCCGGACGCAGCGGCGAGTCGACGCTCCTCGAGCTGGAGGAGCGCGGCGTCGTCGTCTCGAGCGGCTCGGCGTGCGCCGCCGGGCGCGACGAGCCCTCGCCCGCGCTGCTGGCCCTCGGCCTCGACCCCGACGTCGCCCGGACCGCCGTGCGGTTCAGCTTCGGCGAGGGCGCCACGCTCGAGGAGGCCGAGGCCGCGTCCTCCGCGCTCTCCGCGGTCCTCACCTGAGACCTCTCGCAGCGGATCCCCGTCGATCGGGAATGTCCGGGGCGTCCGCCGCTGTTCTCCCTCCGTACCCCGCATCCGCGCCCGCGAGTCGAGCCGTCGATGCGCCCCTCACACCGATCCCCTCACGACCGGAGAACACCTGTGACCGAGCGCAGCACCCTTCCCGCCGCGCGGCCCGCCGCACCCGCCGCCGCCACGACCCTCGAGCCGCGCAGCCGCCTGGTCATCAGCCTCCTGCTGGTGTCGGCGTTCGTCGTGATCCTCAACGAGACGATCATGAGCGTGGCGCTGCCCGACCTCATGCGCGACTTCGACGTCGAGGCGCACGTGGGCCAGTGGCTCTCGACCGCCTTCATGCTCACGATGGCCGTCGTCATCCCGATCACGGGCTACCTGATCCAGCGGCTGCACACCCGCACGCTCTTCGCCGCCGCGATGATCCTCTTCAGCCTCGGCACGCTCACCGCCGCGCTCGCCCCGACCTTCGCGGTCCTCCTGGCGGCCCGCGTGGTGCAGGCCGGCGGCACGGCCATCATGATGCCGCTGCTGATGACGACCGTGATGACGCTGGTGCCCCCGGCGATCCGCGGCCGGATGATGGGCAACATCTCGATCGTCATCTCGGTGGCTCCGGCCGTCGGACCGACGATCTCGGGCGTCATCCTCAACTTCCTCGGCTGGCGCTGGATGTTCTGGATCGTGCTGCCGATCGCGATCGGCGCGCTGCTCCTGGGCCTGCGCAAGGTCGAGAACGTCACCGAGCCCCGCTCCATCCCGATCGACTCGCTCTCGGTCGTCCTCTCGGTCTTCGGCTTCGGCGGCCTCGTCTACGGCCTGTCGAGCCTCGGCGAGGGCGGAGCCGCGGTCGTCGCGCCGTGGATCCCGTTCGTCGTCGCGGGTCTCGGCCTCGCGGGCTTCATCGCGCGCCAGCTGCTGCTGCAGCGCACCGACCGGGCCCTGCTGGACCTCCGGACCTTCTCCTCCGCGAACTTCACCATCGTCATCGCGATGATGGCGGTCAGCATGTCGGCGCTCTTCGGCACGCTGATCCTGCTGCCCCTCTACACGCAGAACGTGCTGGGCCTCACTCCGCTGGAGACCGGGCTGCTCCTGCTCCCCGGCGGCCTGCTGATGGGCCTGCTCGCGCCGTTCGTCGGCCGCGGCTACGACCGCTTCGGCCCGCGCGTGCTGCTCGTGCCCGGCTCGATCGTCGTCGCCGGCGCACTGTGGGGGTACACCCTGCTCGCGGCGGACTCGTCGCCCTGGTTCGTCCTCTCGCTGCACGTCACCCTCAGCCTGGGCCTCGCCTTCGTCTTCACGCCGCTGTTCACCGCCGGCCTCGGCTCGGTGCGCCCCTCGCTCTACTCCCACGGCAGCGCCATCATCGGCACCGTGCAGCAGCTGGGCGGCGCGGCCGGCACGGCGCTGTTCGTCACCGTGCTCTCGATCCGGTCGGCGGAGCTCGCGCAGGGCGGCGCCGACGAGGTCGCCTCCTACGCCGGCGGCATCCACTCCGCGTTCCTGTGGGGCGCGTCGATCGCGACGGTCGCGATCGTGGCCGCGTTCTTCGTCCGCCGCCCGGCGGAGTCGGACGCGCCGCTCCCGATGGCGCACTGAGCCGGGCGGGCCGACCCCGCCTGTTCACCTCCGCGTCACCCCGCCTCCCTACGGTGTCGCCCCGGCCGCCGCGCTCCCGATCGCGCGGCCGGGACGGAGACGAGACGTGACCGAGACGGCCGGCCCCCAGGACGTGCTCGACGCCGGAGCGGCCACCCCGCCTCCCCGCACGCTGGTCGACGTCCTCCGCGACACCGCGGAGCGCCACCCGGACGCCTCCGCGCTGGAGGACCCGGACGGAGCGCTCAGCTACCGGGAGCTGCTGGCCCGCACGGTGCAGCTCGCGGGCGAGCTCACCACCGCAGGGGTCCGACGCGGCGACCGCGTCGGGATCCGCATGCCCAGCGGCTCCCGCGAGCTCTATCTCGCGATCCTGGCCGTCCTCGCCGCGGGAGCCGCGTACGTCCCGGTGGACGCGGACGACCCCGAGGAGCGGGCGCGCCTCGTCTTCGGCGAGGCCGCCGTCCGCGGCGTGATCACCGGCTCCGGCCGCTTCGAGCGCACCGGCGCCGACGAGCCGGCCGCGCGCCTGTTCACCGCGAGCGCGCCGCACCCGAGCACGGCGTCGATCCCGCTGCTGCAGCCGCCCTCGCTCGAGGACGACGCCTGGATCATCTTCACCTCCGGCTCCACCGGAACCCCCAAGGGAGTGGCGGTCAGCCACCGCTCCGCCGCCGCCTTCGTCGACGCCGAGGCGCGCCTGTTCCTCCAGGCGGAGCCGCTCGGCCCCGGGGACCGGGTGCTGGCCGGTCTCTCGGTCGCGTTCGACGCGTCCTGCGAGGAGATGTGGCTCGCCTGGCGGCACGGCGCCTGCCTCGTCCCCGCTCCCCGCTCGCTGGTCCGCAGCGGCATGGACCTCGGCCCCTGGCTGACCACGCACGGCATCACCGTGGTCTCGACCGTGCCGACCCTCGCGGCGCTCTGGCCCGCGGAGTCGCTCGAGAACGTCCGCCTGCTGATCTTCGGTGGCGAGGCGTGCCCGCCGGAGCTCGGCGAGCGCCTGGCCGTCGAGGGTCGCGAGGTCTGGAACACCTACGGGCCGACCGAGGCCACCGTCGTCGCCTGCGCCGCGCCCCTCGGCGGGCCTCCCCCGGTGCGCATCGGGCTGCCGCTGGACGGCTGGCGGCTCGCCGTCGTGGACGCGGACGGGCAGCGGGTCGGCGAGGGCGAGGTCGGCGAGCTGGTCATCGGCGGGGTCGGGCTCGCGCGCTACCTCGACCCGGTCAAGGACGCCGAGAAGTACGCGCCGGCACCGCTCCTGGGCTGGGAGCGGGCCTACCGCTCCGGCGACCTGGTGCGCTTCGAGAGCGCCGGCCTCGTCTTCCAGGGGCGCGCGGACGACCAGGTGAAGCTCGGCGGTCGGCGGATCGAGCTCGGCGAGGTCGAGGCGGCGCTGCAGGCGCTCCCCGGAGTCTCGGGGGCGGCGGCCGCGGTCCGCACCACGGCGGCCGGCAACCAGGTCCTCGTCGGCTACCTGGCCCTCGCCGGCGGCCGGGAGCTCGACCGCGACGCGGCGCTCGCCCGCCTGCGTGAGGAGCTGCCCGCATCCCTCGTGCCGCTGCTGGCCGTGGTCGAGGAGCTGCCGACCCGCGTCTCCGGCAAGGTCGACCGCGCCGCACTCCCCTGGCCGCTCGCCGTGGGCACGACCGAGGACGCCTCCCTCGACCCCGAGGAGGCGTGGCTCGCCGCCCTCTGGCGCGACGTGCTCGGCGTGCCGGTCGACGAGCGGGCGAACTTCTTCGACCTCGGCGGCGGCTCCCTCGCCGCCGCCCAGCTGGTCGCGCGGATCCGCGAGCGCGACCCCGAGTTCACGGTCGCCGACGTCTACGCCCACCCGCGTCTCGCGGCGATGGCCGCCGAGATCCAGAGCCGCTCGACGGGCACCGCGGAGGTGTCCGCTCACCGCATCGCGCCGGTCCCCCTCCGGATGCGCGTCCTGCAGACCCTCCTCGGCGCACCGCTGCTCGTGCTCGGCAGCGCCCGCTGGATCACCGCGATCCTCACCGTCACCGCGGTGCTCGACCTCGTGCCGGGGTTCGGCTGGCTGCCCACCGCTCCGCTCGCCGCGCTGATCCCCGCGTTCGCGCTCTTCCTCACGCCGTTCGGGCGGATGGGGCTCACCGTCCTCGCCGCGCGCACCCTGCTGCGCGGGATCCGGGCCGGAGACCACCCGCGCGGCGGGAGCGTGCACCTCCGGCTCTGGCTGGCCGAGCAGATCGCGTTCCAGCTCAAGGCCGTGAGCCTGGCGGGTGCGCCCTGGGTCGCCTACTACGCCCGCGCGCTCGGCGCCCGCATCGCCGACGACGTCGACCTGCACTCCCTCCCTCCGCTGACTGGGATGCTCACGCTCGGGCGCGGCGCCGCGATCGAGCCCGAGGTCGACCTCTCCGGCTACTGGATCGACGGCGACGTCCTGCGCGTCGGCGCCGTCCGGGTCGGCGCCGGCAGCACGGTGGGCGCGCGCAGCACGCTCCTCCCCGGCGCCCGGATCGGCAAGCACGCGCAGATCGAGCCGGGATCGGCCGTCTTCGGGCGAGTGCCGGCCGGGCAGCGCTGGGGAGGATCCCCCGCCCAGCGGCTCGGCAGGGCGAACGCCGGGTTCCCCTCGGAGCGCCCGGCGCGCCGCCCGGGCTGGGTCTGGGCGTACGGAGCGTCCGCGGTCGGCCTCGCGGCGGTCCCGGTCCTCGCCCTCGCGGCCGGGCTCGCCGTCGTGGCCGCCGCCGTGCGCGGCTCGGCCGGCCTCGGCGCCGCGCTCGGGCCCGCTCTCGTCGCCCTCGTGCCCGCCGTCGCCGTCTCCGGAGTCGTCCTCGCCGCCCTCGTCGTCGTCCTGGTGCGCCTGCTCGGCCGGGGCGTCGAGCCCGGCACCCACCCCGTGCGCGGTCGGATCGGCTGGCAGGTCTGGTCGACGGAGCGGCTGCTCGACTCCGCGCGAGTCCTGCTCTTCCCGCTCTACTCGGGCCTGTTCACCCCGGTCTGGCTGCGGCTCCTCGGCGCGAAGGTCGGACGCGACGTCGAGGCCTCGACGGTGCTGCTCCTGCCCGCGATGACGACCATCCGCGACGGCGCGTTCCTCGCCGACGACACGCTCGTCGCCTCCTACGCGCTCGGCGGCGGCTGGATGCGGCTCGCCCGCGCCGAGATCGGCGAGCGCGCGTTCCTCGGCAACTCCGGCATGGCCGCGCCCGGCCACACCGTGCCCGCCGGCGGACTCGTCGCCGTCCTCTCCTCCGCGCCCCGCAAGTCGAAGGCGGGCTCGTCGTGGCTGGGCTCACCTCCCGTGCGGCTGCGGCGCACCGTCGTCGAGGCGGAGTCGGCGCGCACCTTCCGCCCGGCCCGCCGACTCCGCGCGGCCCGCATCGCGTGGGAGCTCGGCCGCTTCGTCCCGGTGGTCGTCTCGGTCGCGATCGGCCTCGGCGTGGTCGCCGGACTGCTCGCGCTGATCCAGACGCTCGGGGCGGTGCTCGCCGCGCTCGTGGGAGGCGTCGTGCTGCTGGCCGCCGGGGCGGTCGCCGCGGCCGTCTCCACCGCCGCGAAGTGGATCCTGATCCAGCGGGTCGAGCCGAGCGAGCAGCCGCTGTGGTCCTCGTTCGTCTGGCGGAGCGAGCTGGCCGACGCCTTCACCGAGATGGTCGCTGCGCCCTGGTTCGCCCACGCCGCCGCGGGCACTCCGGCGCTGGTCTGGTGGCTGCGGAGCCTCGGCGCCCGGATCGGACGCGGCGTCTGGTGCGAGAGCTACTGGCTCCCCGAGGCCGATCTGATCTCGCTCGGCGACGGAGCGACCGTGAACCGGGGCTGCGTCGTGCAGACGCACCTGTTCCATGATCGAATCATGAGCATGGATCTCGTGAGCCTCGACGCCGGCGCCACCCTGGGCCCGCACAGCGTGATCCTCCCCGCCGCGCGGATCGCCGAGCACGGCACGGTCGGCCCGGCCTCGCTCGTGATGCGGGGGGAGCTCGTGCCCGCGGGCAGCCGCTGGAGCGGCAACCCGATCGGCCCGTGGCGCGAGGTGCGCGTCGCCGACTACCACGCGCCCGTCGCGTGAGCCCCGCGCTGACCGGGCTCGAGACCGCCGGCGACCCCTACGTCCCCGGCATCGGGAACACCGGCTACCGCGTCGAGTCCTACGACCTCGACCTCGACTACCGCGTCGCCTCGAACCGCCTGACCGGCCGGGCCGTGCTGCGGATCGTCGCGCTGCAGTCGCTCCGGCGGTTCTCCCTCGACCTCTCCCGGCTCCGCGTGGCCCGCGTCCGGATCGACGGACGCCGCGCCCGCCACGAGCAGGCGCCGCACAAGCTGCGGGTGTCCCCCGCCGAGCCGCTGGCCGCCGGCGAGAGCGTCGACGTCGAGATCGAGTACAGCGGCCACCCCGCCCCCCGCGCCAGCCACTGGGGCGAGCTCGGCTGGGAGGAGCTGGAGGACGGGGTGCTCGTCGCCTCGCAGCCCTCCGGCTCCTCCACCTGGTTCCCCTGCAACGACGACGTCGCCGAGAAGGCTCCGTACCGCCTGCGCGTCACCGCCGAGGAGGGCTACGCCGTGCTCGCGAACGGGGTGCTCGTCGACTCGAGCGCCCGCTCCGGCCGCCGCACCTGGCTCTACGAGCAGCGCGAGCCCAGCGCCGCGTACCTCGCCTCGGTGCAGATCGGCCGCTACGCGATCGAGGAGCGCGTGCTCGCCGGCGTCGCGGTGACCCTCGCCCGCCCCGCCGCCCTGGCCGCTCGGGTCGCGCACGACTTCGCTCCGCTCGAGCGCATGCTCGCCCTGTTCACGCGGCTGTTCGGGCCCTACCCCTTCGCCCGCTACTGCGTCGTCGTCACGGCGGACGAGCTGGAGATCCCGCTCGAGGCGCAGGCGATGGCGGTGTTCGGCGCCAACCACGCCGACGGCCGCGGCGGCTCGGAGCGCCTCATCGCGCACGAGCTCGCGCACCAGTGGTTCGGCAACAGCGTGGGCATCGCCCGGTGGCGCCACATCTGGCTCAACGAGGGGTTCGCCTGCTACGCGGAGTGGCTGTGGTCGGAGGAGTCGGGCCGCGCCACCGCCGACGCCTGCGCCCGCCGCCACCACGCGGTGCTGCGGGCTGCGGCGCAGGATCTCGTGCTCGCCGATCCGGGGCCGGTCGCACTCTTCGACGACCGCGTCTACAAGCGCGGCGCGCTCACCCTGCACGCGCTGCGGCTCACCGTCGGCGACGAGCCCTTCCTCCGGCTGCTGCGGGAGTGGACGTCCCGCTACTCCTCCGCCGCCGTCACCGACGAGGAGTTCCGCGAGCTCTGCACCGAGGTCCTCGGCGAGGGCGTGGACGACCTGCTCGACACCTGGCTCCTCGACGAGGAGCTGCCGCCGCTACCGTCCCGGCGCTGACACCAGCGAGTCCGCGAGCGCGTCGCCGTGCTCGCGCCGCCAGCCGATGATGGGCCCGGCGCCCGCGTCCCCCATCGGCCCGAGGGCGACGCTGACCCGCAGCGCGGGGTCCAGCTGCGGCTCGGCCAGCCGGAAGCGGACGCCGTCGATCCGCGCCTCCGCCGCGTGGTGCGACTCGTGCACGTGCACCCGGCGCGGGTCGAGCTCGAGCCCGCGGCCGTCCGCCTTCAGCGCGGCCTCGATCCGGGTCCAGTGCAGGACGGGGTCGGCGGGGCGCATCCCGCCCGTGGCGAAGGGCGCCCCGGCGATGCGCGTGATCCGCTCCCCGCGCTCGGGCGTGCCCAGCGTCGGCTCCACATCGACGCCGACCGCACCGGCGCTGCTCGCCGCGACCACGACGGCGCCCGCGCAGTGCGCGATGCTCACCGACAGCAGCTCGAGCGCGATCCCGCGTCCCTCCAGCCGCGGCCGGCCGTGCGCGCCCCCGCAGCGCGGGCAGCACGCGACGACCCGGACCTCCGACGCGCGCGTCCCCGTGAGCTCGGCCGCGAGCATCCGCAGGAGCACCCGCCCGAAGACGAAGCGCTCGGCCGCCGACGCGGCGACCGTGCCGGCGTAGCGCTCGCGCTCCTCGTCGCTCAGCAGCGGCAGCAGCCGCTCGGCGTCCAGCGTCTGCTCGTCGAGCGCCAGCCAGCGCAGGTGCACCCCCGGCAGCTCCGCGCCGATCCCCGACTCCCCCATGTCCGTCCCCCCGGTCAGCTCGTCGCGGCGTGCTCGCCGCGCTCGTACACGTCCGCGGCCGATCCGACGATCAGCGGGTCCGGACCCAGCGGGCCCACGACCTCCTCGTCGCGTCCGTCGTAGTCGTAGAGGCTCAGGACGTAGCGCATGGCCTCGAGCCGGGCGCGCTTCTTGTCGTTGCTCTTCACGATGGTCCAGGGAGCGTCGGCGGTGTCGGTCGCCGCCATCATCGCCTCCTTGGCCGCGGTGTAGTCGCCCCACTTGTCGAGCGAGGCGAGGTCCATCGGCGAGAGCTTCCACTGGCGCACGGGGTCGATCATGCGGATCGTGAACCGGGTGCGCTGCTCCTCCGCCGAGACCGAGAACCACAGCTTCACCAGGTCGATGCCGTCGCCGACGAGCATCCGCTCGAACAGCGGCGTCTGGCGGATGAACTCGTCGTACTGCGCCGGCGTGCAGAAGCCCATCACGCGCTCCACGCCGGCCCGGTTGTACCAGGAGCGGTCGAAGAGGACGATCTCGCCGGCGGCCGGCAGGTGCGAGACGTAGCGCTGGAAGTACCACTGACCGGCCTCGCGCTCGGTCGGCTTCTCGAGCGCGACCACGCGGGCTCCGCGCGGGTTGAGGTGCTCGGTGAAGCGCTTGATGGTGCCGCCCTTGCCCGCGGCGTCGCGCCCCTCGAACACGACCACGAGTCGGCGCCCGTGCTTCTTGATCCAGTTCTGCAGCTTCAGCAGTTCGATCTGGAGGAGGCGCTTGCCTGCCTCGTACTCCTCGCGCGACATCCGCTCGTCGTAGGGGTAGCCCTCGCGCCAGGTGTCGATCTGCGTGCCGTCGCGGCGCAGGAGCACCGGATCGTCGTCGTCCTCGTCCAGCACGACGAGGTCCCGCGCGTCGGCGGGCGTGAGCGTGCGGAGCAGCTCGGGAGTGGGACGGAGGGCGTCATCGGCGGTGTCGGGCACGGAGGGACGCTAGTGCGCCCGTGCGACGCTCCGGTGAACGGCGGGTATCCCCGCGTCTGCGGGGAGGACGGTCGGACGGGCTGCCGCGCCGATCGCGGTCCCGGCCGCCGGATGCGCAGGCTGATCACGGCGGCTGTACGCAGCCGAGGCTGCAGTGCTCGATCCGGGGCGCTCCCGCGAGGATCGACCGGCTCCGCCTCGTCTCGGGACGGCGTCAGCCGGTGAACGCCGCAGGAGGCAGGTCGGTCTCGCCGTCCTCGACCGCGTCGAGCAGCCGGTCGACCACGTCCTGCGGCGCCAGACCCGCGCCGAAGCGGGGCGCGTCTCCCGCGAGCGGGTGCCGGGACAGGTCGGTCTCGGTGTGGCCGGGGCGCGCGTCGAGCAGGAGGACGCCCGCCCGCTTGTACTCGCGGGCCGAGGCCTTCACGAAGGAGTGCAGTGCCGCCTTCGAGGCGGAGTACGCGGCGAGTCCCGCGGTCGGAGCCTCCGCCACCACGCCGCTGATGGTCAGCGCGAACGGCTCGCGCCCCTCGCCCGCCGACGCGACGAGCGACGGCAGCGCGGCGGTCAGCACCCGGATCGGCGCCAGCGCGTTCACCTCGACGAGCTCCTCCAGAACGGCCGGATCGAGCTCGGCGGAGGGCCCGAAGGCCACGACGCCCGCGGCCACGACGACGCCGTCGAGGCGCCCGTGCCGCTCGAGCACCTCGGCGACCACGCGCCGGGGCTCGTCCTCCCCGCGCAGGTCGGCGACCAGGGGTGCCTCGCCGAGCGCCGCGGAGTCGCGCCCCGAGCGCACCGCGACGGCACCGCGCGCCTCCAGCGAATCGGCCAGGAGGCGGCCGAGGCCGCCCGAGGCTCCGAGGACGAGGACGACGGCACCGTCGAGACGAGTCATGTGGCGAGCCTAGACGGGTGCGCTGTCGCGGATCGGCACTACCGTCCGAGCGACCGGGCCCCTACCGTGAGGCCCATGACACGACTGCAGAGCCGTGCCGTGCTGCAGCGCCTGCTCGAGGTCCTCGAGGATCCCGCCCCCGTCACCATCGGCCACGCGCGTCACGTCCGGATGCTCGTCCGCGAGGCTCTGGAGTGGATCGCCGGCCCTCGGGCGCAGGAGTCCGGTGCGTGGAGCGGCCCCGCTTCGGGAGAGCCCGCGGCCGCGCTCGCCCCCGAGGATCCCGCCGCCACGGACCCGGGTCTCTGACGCTCCCGCCCTCCTCGTAGACTCGTTCGCCGGAGGAACGGGGGGGTCGATGGACGAGGGTGCGCCGGCGGGCTGGTACCGCGACGAGGCCCATGCGGCCGAGATGCGCTGGTGGGACGGCAGGCGGTTCACCGGGGCGCGCCGCTCCGCGCAGGACAGTGCCGCGGTGGTGCGGGACGCACCCGTCACCCCCGTCACGGAGCGCGTCGTCTACCGCCTCCCGAACGCCGACGGCGCCCCGAGCGTCGACGCCCTCGCCGAGGCCGAGCGGATCGAGGAGATCGCCGATCTGATCGACCGCACGCTCAAGGCGGGCGAGATCGACGAGCGGACCCTCGAGGTCGATCTGATCCCCGAGCCCGACCACCCCACCGGCCTCGACGCCGTCTCGGTCCGGGCCGGCGGCCGCGTCCTCGGCTACCTGCCGAACGCCACTGCGCACCGTGCCGCCCTCGACCGGGTCGTGGCGAGCGGAGCCGTCCCGGTCACGACCGCGCGCCTCCGGGTCGAGCGCGGCGAGGAGGGGCTGCGGGCCGTCCTCCGCGTCGCCCTCGTCGCCCCGGAGCTGCTCGTGCCGCTCAACGAGCCGCCCGTCGAGCGCCACTCGATCCTCCCCTGGTCGCGGGGCCTGCCGGTCCTGCGCGAGGACGAGCACTTCGCCCGCCTGTCGACGGTGGTCCCGGCGAGCGGCCGCGGCCTGCTGCTGCTGACCCTGCACACCACGGGCGACCTCGTCGAACTCCGACTGGACGGCGAACGGGTCGGCGAGCTCTCACCGACCCTGTCGGCAGACTTCACCCCGACCCTCCGCCATCTCGCGAGCCTCGGCCTCGTCGCCGCCGCCTACGCCTCCCTCCGCGGATCGCCGCTGAAGGTCGAGCTCACGCTGCAGGCCGCGAAGGCCGCGGACCTGCCCGCCGAGTGGGTCGACGGCCGCCCGGTCACGCTCCCCCGACTCCTCCCGCCGGCTCGGACCTACTCCGTCCCGCCCGCGTACACCGCACCGATGCGTCCCACTCCCCGCAGCTCCGAGGCGGTCTCCCGCTCGGTCCGCCGGACCGTCGCCTGGGTGGTCGTCGGCGTCTGCACCCTCGTCGGGCTGTCGAGCTGGCTGATCGGGGACGTGCTGAACTGACGGGCGGAGCGGACGTCCGCGGACGTGACCGGCCTCGTGTCGGACTCCCGGGGTCGGCGATCCCGCACCTCCGTGCAGAAGCGCCCGGCTCGCGGATCCGGGGATCCGAGCGAACCGGGCGCCTCGAGCCGAGCGCGGCCGTCCTACACGTTGAAGCGGAACTCCACGACGTCGCCGTCCTGCATGACGTAGTCCTTGCCCTCGATGCGGGCCTTGCCCTTCGCGCGGGCCTCGGCGATCGAGCCGGTCTCGACGAGGTCGTCGAACGAGATGATCTCGGCCTTGATGAAGCCCTTCTGGAAGTCGGTGTGGATGACACCGGCGGCCTGGGGCGCGGTCCAGCCCTTACCGATGGTCCAGGCGCGCGTCTCCTTCGGGCCGGCCGTGAGGTACGTCTGGAGGCCCAGGGTGTCGAAGCCGATGGTCGCGAGCTGGTTGAGGCCCGACTCCGTCTGGCCGGTCGACTCGAGCATCTCGGCGGCGTCGGCCTCGTCGAGGTCGATCAGCTCGGACTCGATCTTCGCGTCGAGGAAGATCGCCTTCGCCGGCGCGACCAGGGCTGCGAGCTCTGCCTTCCGGGCGTCGTCGGTCAGCACGGCCTCGTCGACGTTGAAGACGTAGATGAAGGGCTTGGCGGTCAGCAGGCCCAGCTCGCGGATCGGCTCCAGATCGATCGAGGAGGCCGACAGCGGCTTGCCCTGGTCGAGGAACTCGCGCGCCTTCTTCGCGGTCTCGACCACGATCGGCTCGATCTTCCTGCCCTTGAGCTCCTTCTCGTAGCGGGCCTCGGCCTTCTCGAGGGTCTGGAGATCGGCGAGGACCAGCTCGGTGTTGATCGTCTCCATGTCGCTGGCGGCGTCGACCTTGCCGTCGACGTGGACGACGTCGGAGTCCTCGAAGCCGCGGATGACCTGCGCGATGGCGTCGGCCTCGCGGATGTTCGCGAGGAACTTGTTGCCCAGGCCCTCGCCCTCGGACGCGCCGCGCACGATGCCGGCGATGTCGACGAAGGAGACGGGCGCCGGGAGGATGCGCTCGGAGCCGAAGATCCCGGCGAGCACCTCGAGGCGGGAGTCGGGCAGGTTCACCACACCCACGTTCGGCTCGATCGTCGCGAACGGGTAGTTCGCCGCGAGCACCGTGTTCTTGGTCAGTGCGTTGAAGAGCGTCGACTTGCCGACGTTGGGGAGACCGACGATTGCGATAGTGAGAGCCACGGGCATCCATCCTACGGCGTGGCGGCGGAAGGGCCGGGCGGGCGGGGCGCGGAGGAACGGGAGGCGCCCGCCCGCGGCCGGCGGGTGCTCCCGCCCGCTCGGGGCGACGCGCGCGCGACGCTCCCTGCGGCGTCGGAGGTGCGTGAGAGGCTGGAGCGTGCCCATCGACTTCACCGCCATCGACTTCGAGACCGCCAACTCGCACGGGGCCTCCGCGTGCTCCGTCGGGCTCGTGAAGGTCCGCGACGGCCGAGTCGTCGACCGCGCCGGCTGGCTCATCCGCCCGCCGTTGGGGTACGACGACTTCCTCGAGTGGAACACGCGGATCCACGGCATCCGCAAGCACGACGTGCACGCCGCCGCCTCCTGGGTCGACCAGTTCGCCGACCTGGCGGCCTTCGCCGGCGAGGACGTGTTCGTCGCGCACAACGCCGGCTTCGACATGGGCGTCATCCGCGCAGCCTGCGCGGCGACCTCCCTCGAGCACCCCGAGTACCACTACCTCTGCTCGCTGCAGCTCGCCCGCAAGACGTACGAGCTCGACTCCTACCGCCTCCCCGTCGTCGCCATGGCCGCGGGCTTCGAGGACTTCCGCCACCACGACGCGTCGGCCGATGCCGAGGCGTGCGCCGCGATCGTCGTGCACGCGGCCCGGCGGCACGGCGCCGCGAGCATGGCCGAGCTCGGCGAGCTGGCCGGCGTCTCCGTGAAGCGCCTGCGCCCGAAGGCTCCCGCCGCCGCCTGACGTCCGTCATGCCGAGTCTGCTCGAGACGATCGGCTCAGCCGCGGGGGTCGCCGAACCAGGTGCTGAAGATGCGCCAGAAGTTCCGGTTCCCGTAGGCCGAGCAGTCGTCGCCCTCGCCGTAGAGGTTCGCGAGCGCCGCCGCGTTCGGCTGGTACGGCGTGTAGTAGTAGAGACCCGCCGTGGCCGCGTTGGCGATCGTCACCGGGGCGGTGCCGCAGGACTCGTCCGGGGAGTAGCGGACGTCGCTGGCCGCGCCGACCGGGTACCATTCGAAGCTCGAGTCCGGATTCCGGTAGCGCTGGAACTGCCACGCCGCTCCGTACACCTGCGCCGCGAAGCCGTAGGAGTCCGTGTCGCAGTCGGCGGTGTCCGGGCAGCCGTAGCCCGTGGCACTGCGGAACTGCCGCTCGCTCGGCTCCGGATCGGTCACGAGCGACTGCTCCTTCTGCAGCAGCACCAGGAGGACGGCCGGATTCACGCCGCACGCGCCGGCGACCGAGGTGATGATCTCCGCGGCCGGGACGTCGCGTCCGGCGGGCAGCGCGTCGCACTGCTCGTCGGCCGTGATCGCCGCGGTGTCCTCGGCGTAGTCGCGCAGGCACGGCACCGGCCCGCCAGCGCAGTCGGGGACGCGGGCGTCGAGGAACGCCTGCACCGTGAGCGGTCCGAGCGCGTCGCCGGCGAAGAAGACCTCGTCGGAGATCAGGTCGCCCGGGTCGAAGTCGGCCGCGACGGGGCCCGGCTGGAGGAAGGTCCACAGCCGGACGGTCTGCGGCTCGGACGGCACCGCTGCGAGGCGCGTGCCGTCGACGGAGCCTCCCAGCAGGAGTGCCACCAGCGCCGCGACGACGACGACCGCACCGCCCCGCCGGCGTCGGAGGCCGGTCGGGGACGGTGCGGTCGGGGTCATCCCTCCACGCTAGTGGCGGGGTCGCGGGCGATCAGCCGCAGGGGGTGAGCCGCGCGACGTCCTCCGAGAGGGTGGTGGGACCGCCGAGGAGGACGACCCGCTGAGCTCCCGACTTCGCGATGTCGGTCAGGACGGCGCGGGGCACGCAGGTCGTCGGCACGGCGAACAGCGGGCTGTTCGAGTAGCCCGCCGCCGTGGCTCCGGCGAGGGCGTCGGGGAAGTTCTCGCCCGTCGCCAGGAACACGGTCTCGGCCCTCGAGAAGGCGGCCCGGTTCAGCTGCTCCGATGTGTCGTAGCGGTCGACTCCGCCGATGCGGGTGATCGTCGGCACCGGAAGCGAGTTCTTGATCCCCTCGCTCACCGACAGGGTGCTGCCCGCGATGGTGAGGCTCTGCACCTTGAGCTTCGAGAGGATGCCCTTCGTCACGGCGTCGGCCGTGCTGCCGGTGCCGTTCACGAGGACGACGGGTGCGTCGACGGAGCCGGCCGCGGCGCTCGCGCCGAGCGCGTCGGGGAACTTCTCGCCCGTGGCGAGCCAGGCGCGCGACGAGCCGCTCGGGAACGCGCTCTGGATGATGAGCCTAGACGTGTCGTAGCGGTCCTTCCCTCCGATGCGGTCCACCGTCGGCGAGTAGGACCTCAGCTGGTTCAGCAGGCCGTCGCCGACGCTCAGTGGGGAGCCGACCACGACGATCCTCGCCGGCTTGAGCCGGCTGAGCTCGTCGCGAACGGGCTGCGACATCGAGTCGCGGTCGACCAGGAGCAGCGGACCCTTCTGCTTGGCCGCGACCGGGGCGGCGCTCAGCGCGTCGGGGAAGTTCGCGCCGGTCGCGATGTAGACGACGGGGACGTTCGGGCCGAAGACGGCCTTCGAGATCGCGACGGCGGTGCCCTGGCGGTCGGTGCCGGCCAGACGCAAGACGTCGATCCCGGCCGACGTGCTCACGGACGAGCAGCCGAGATCCTTCCGGCCGGGGCCCCGGGAGTCGCCCGTGCCGACCCAGCGGTTCCAGTCGACGGAGTCGGCGGAGACGCAGACCTGGTAGGTGCCGGGTGCCGAGACGGGCGTGGTGGCGCCGAAGCCGTGGGCGCGGCCGGCGACGGAGTACTCGCCCGGGATGTCGCCGCGGTCGCCGTTCGCGGTCTGCGTGCGGACCGTGCGGGTGCCGTCGGGGCCGGTCACCGTGACCGTCGTGGTCAGCGCGGCCTGCTGCGTCGTCGGGTCGACGGCCCAGCCGGACACGCTCAGCGTGCTGCCCGAGATGCGCGGGGCGTCGACGCGTCCCGCGGGGGCGATCCCGGCGTTGGCCAGGGTGCCGTTCGGGTTCCAGTCGCTGAAGAGGTACCAGAAGTTGATGTTGCCGTAGGTCGCGCAGGCCGCGTTGCCGGAGCCGGTGAGCGCGTAGTCGTTGGGCTGGTACGGCGTGTAGTAGTAGAGGTCGGCCGTGGCCTGGTTGCGGATGGTGACCGGCGAGGAGCCGCACGCGGTGCTCGGGTAGTAGGCGACGTTCGGCGTCGTGCCCGGAGCGTAGGTGGTGAAGTTCGAGCCGGAGCCGGGCGGGTTGGCGTAGCGCTTGAACTGGCGCGCCGCGCTGTAGACCTGCGTGAAGAAGCCCGCCGAGCCGGGGTCGCACGCCGCGGTGTCCGGGCAGTTGTAGCCGGTCGCCTTGGCGTAGTCCTCGGGGCTCGGCGTCACGTCGGTGACGAGGCTCCGCTCCTTCTGCACGAGCACGACCAGGGCCAGCGGGTTGATGCCGCAGGCCAGGCCGACGCGCGTGAAGATCGAGGCCGACGACTCGCTGCCGGAGCCCTGGTAGGCGCTGCACATCGCGTCCGCCGCCTTCGACGGCGTCGCCTGCGAGAAGTTCTTGAGGCAGGGGGCGGTGCCGGCGGTGGAGCACCGGCTGCCCTTCTCGTTCAGGAGCGACTGCACCTGACCGGTGCTCAGCGCGTCGCCGTCGAAGAACTGGGCGTCGCTGACGATGAAGCCGGCGCGGAAGCTCTTCGTCTCCTCGGCGCTGTACTGCGTCGACTGGTCCGGGACGCCGAGGTCGGCGCGGTCGAGGGACGCGTCGAGAGCGCCGGTCTCGACCGAGACGGTCGACGGCGCGTCCTCGGCGGCGGAGGCGGAGGTGATCGGGACGAGGGCGGTGCCGAGCCCGACGGCGAGAGCGAGCGCGGCCGTGAGCAGGCGCGATGAGCGGTGGTGATTCCCCATGATCGCGAAGTCTACGAGGCGGTCGCAGGGCGTCCTGGCCCTCGTTCGGTGGTCGTGGCGCGTCGATCGATCGATGTCGGAGGTGCGTGGTGTCATCGGCGGCATGGATCTCTCCTTCGCCCTCGGCCTGGTGGTCGGCGCGCTCCTCGCGGGGGTCGTGGCCGTCCTCCTCGCCCGCTCCCGCACGCCCGACGCCGCCCTCGCCCTCGACCTCGCGACGGCCCGCGCCCGCGCGGAGGGCCTGGAGGAGCGGCACGAGGCCGTCGTCGAGCAGCACCGCGAGCACCTCGGCTCCGCCCGCGATCAGATCCGCGAGCTCCAGGAGCAGCTGCGCGTCGTCGCTGAGCGCGAGCGGCACGACGCGCGCATCCTGCAGACCCTCTCCCCCGTCGCCGAGAGCCTGCGCGGCATGCAGGAGGCGGTCGGCCGGCTCGAGCGCGAGCGCGCCGCCCAGTTCGGGGCGATCACCGAGCAGCTCGAGGGACAGCGGGCGGCGGGCGAGCAGCTGCGCTCGACGACCGAGACCCTCGCGTCCGCGCTCCGCTCCACCACGAGCCGCGGCGCCTGGGGCGAGACGCAGCTGCGGAACGTCGTCGAGGCCGCCGGGCTCACCCAGCGGGTCGACTTCGACGTGCAGTTCGGGCTCGAGGGCGAGGCGGGCCGCGGCCGCGCCGACATGGTGGTCCGCCTGCCCGGCGGCAAGGCGATCGCGGTGGACGCCAAGGTGCCGTTCGACGCGTACCTGGAGGCGAGCGCGATCCCCGCGGGCGCCGGCGGCGAGGAGGAGGCGCGGCGCGCGGGGCTCCTGCGGGCGCACGTCCGCGCCCTCCGCGGCCACGTGGACGCGCTGGCCGCCCGCTCCTACTGGACCGGTCTCCCGGCGAGCCCCGAGTTCGTCATCGCGTTCGTGCCGAGCGAGCCGCTGCTCGCGAGCGCGCTCGACGCCGACCCGAGCCTGCTCGAGTACGCGTTCCGCAAGCGCGTCGCCCTCGCCTCGCCCGTGACCCTGTGGTCGGTGCTGAAGACCGTCGCCTACACCTGGCAGCAGGACGTGCTCACCGACGACGCCAAGCGCCTGCTCGACCTCGGCAAGACGCTCTACGCCCGTCTCGGCACCCTCGCCGACCACGCCGAGGGCCTGCGCCGCTCGCTCGAGAAGACGGTCGACTCCTACAACGCCTTCGCCGGCTCGCTCGAGAGCCGCGTGCTGGTCACCGCGCGCCAGTTCGACTCCCTCGACGAGTCGCGCGTCATCGCCCCGGTCGGAGGAGTCGCCTCCTCGCCGCGCCGCCTCACCGCCGTCGAGCTGCTCGCCGCGGAGGACGAGTCCGAGCGGAGCGCGTAGGGCCCCGGGTCCCCGTTGAGCGAGCACCGGGCGTGCAGGCCGCGCGCGAGCGGCGCCGTCCATCCGGCTCGACACCCGGACGACCGCAGGTCGCGACGGCGCTCCGCCTCCGCGGCTCGGCGGAGGAGCGCCGACGAGGCGTATCGAGACCCGCCGCGGCCCCGCCCGCTCGCCTCGGTGGCCGGGGCCGGTGTCCTTCCGCGTCCCGCACGCCGAAACGCCGCCGCACTCGCCGAGGCGCCGTCAGCGGAGCGGCGTCTCAGCGGCGGGGCGGCGTCTCGGAGAGACGGTGACGGCCTAGACCCACTTCTCCGCGAGGTGCTGGGCGGTCACGCGGCGGATGGTGCCCGAGCGGGAGCGCAGCACGATGGACTCCGTCGTGATGACGTGGCCCTCCTTGCGCACGCCCTTCACGAGCCCGCCGTTCGTTACTCCGGTCGCGACGAAGTAGGTGTTGTCGCTGCGGACGAGGTCGTTGGCGTGGAGGACGCGATCGACGTCGTGGCCGGCGTCGATGGCGCGCTGGCGCTCGTCGTCGTCCTTCGGGCGGAGGATGCCCTGGATCACTCCGCCGAGCGCGCGGATGGCGCAGGCCGTGATGATGCCCTCGGGCGTGCCTCCGGTGCCGACGCACATGTCGAGTCGGGAGTCGTAGCGAGCGGCGTTGATGCCGCCCGCGACGTCGCCGTCGAGCAGGAGGCGCGTGCCGGCTCCGGCCGCGCGGATGTCCTCGATCAGCTGAGCGTGGCGCGGGCGGTCCAGCACCGCGATGCGCATCTCCTCGACGGGCTTGCGCTTGGCGCGGGCCAGGGCGCGGATGTTCTCGCCGATCGGGCGCTGGATGTCGATGATCCCGACGCCCTCGGGCCCGGTGACGATCTTCTCCATGTAGAACACGGCGGAGGGGTCGAACATCGCGCCGCGGTCGGCGACGGCGATCATCGAGAGCGCGTTCTGGCGCCCGGCGGCGGTCAGCGAGGTGCCGTCGATCGGGTCGACGGCGATGTCGGCGGCGGGCCCCGAGCCGTTGCCGACGTGCTCGCCGTTGAAGAGCATGGGCGCGTTGTCCTTCTCGCCCTCGCCGATCACGACGACTCCGTCGAAGTTCACGGTCCCGAGGAAGGTGCGCATGGCATCGACCGCTGCGCCGTCGGCGGCGTTCTTGTCGCCCTTGCCGATGAAGGGCACGGCGCGGATCGCGGCGGCCTCGGTGGCGCGGACGAGCTCCATGCCGAGGTTGCGGTCGGGGTGGAGGTAGAGCGAGTCGTTGTCGATCACAGAGCGGAGTCCTTCGTCGTCGAGTTCGTGCACGTCGTCGCAGGACCCGCGGAGCGGATCCCCATCCCTGCCCGAAGCCTAGTCCAGGGCCCTCCACGGGCGGAGGGACCGCGGAGGGGCGCCTCGCTAGACTCATCCGCGACGCGGGCCTCGCCCGACCCCCCTTCGTTCATCCGTCAAAGGAGATGCCATGCCCGTCGCTACCCCGGACCAGTACGCAGAGATGCTCGACAAGGCGAAGGCGGGCGGCTTCGCCTACCCGGCGTTCAACGTCTCGTCGTCGCAGACGATCAACGCGGTCCTCCAGGGCCTCACCGAGGCGGGCTCGGACGGCATCATCCAGGTCACCACCGGAGGCGCGGACTACTTCGCCGGCCACACCGTGAAGAACCGCGCGGCCGGCGCGATCGCCTTCGCGAGGTTCGCGACCGAGGTCGCCAAGAACTACCCGGTCACGGTCGCGCTCCACACCGACCACTGCCCGCAGAACGCGCTCGAGGGCTTCGTCTACCCGCTGATCGCCGCCTCCGAGGAGGAGGTCAAGGCCGGTCGCGAGCCGCTCTTCCAGTCGCACATGTGGGACGGCTCCGCGATCCCGCTCGACGAGAACCTCGCCATCGCGAAGGAGATCCTCCCGCGCGTCAAGAACATCAACGCCATCCTCGAGGTCGAGATCGGCGTCGTCGGCGGCGAGGAGGACGGCGTCTCGCACGACATCAACGAGCACCTCTACACCACGCTCGACGACGCGATCGCGACCGTCGAGGCCCTCGGCTTCGGCGAGCAGGGCCGCTACATGGCCGCCCTCACCTTCGGCAACGTCCACGGCGTCTACAAGCCGGGCAACGTCCGCCTGCGCCCGGAGCTGCTCCGCGAGATCCAGGACGGCCTGCAGGCGAAGTACGGCACCGGCGCGCTCCCCCTCGACCTCGTCTTCCACGGCGGCTCGGGCTCGACCGACGAGGAGATCGCCGAGGCGGTCCGCAACGGCGTCGTCAAGATGAACATCGACACCGACACGCAGTACGCGTTCAGCCGCTCCGTCGCGGACACCGTGCTGAAGAACTACGACGGCTTCCTCAAGGTCGACGGCGAGGTCGGCAACAAGAAGGTCTACGACCCGCGCTCGTGGGGCAAGATCGCCGAGACCGCGATGGCCGCGCGCGTCGCCGAGGCGACCCGTCAGCTCGGCTCGGCCGGGAACTCCGGGAAGTAGGGCACCGCTCCGTGACGAACGCACACGATCAGCCGGGCGACAGGCGTCCGGAGCCGCAGTACGGCGAGTACGCGCCGCCCGGCTGGTCGTGGCAGCCGCCGGAGGACGCCGTGGTCGTCCCCGACCCGCGGGGGTCGGAGACCGATCCGAGGCCCGCGACCGCTCCGGCCGCGAAGCCGGTCGCGCATCCCGTCGACCGCCTGCTCACGATCGTGCTGCTCGCGCTCGGCGTGTTCTTCGCCGTGCCGACGCTGCTCGATCCCTCGAGCTTCGCGACGACCCTCCAGGAGCTCTACCGCTCCCAGGGCATCGGCACCTACGCGTCGCCGGAGCTCGCACGGATCCTCGGCGTCGTGGTGGCGCTCGCGCAGTCGCTGATCGTCGCCTTCGCGGTGTGGATCTCGATCCGGCGGCTCCGCGCCGGCAAGCGCGCCGTGCTCGTCCCGATCCTCGGGATCGCGGCGACCGTGCTGCTCTCCCTGATCGTCGCGGCGATCGCCATCCTGGGCGACCCGACGTTCGCGGAGTACGTCACGCGCATGTCGGGCTCGCAGGGCGGCGCCGGCACCGACGTCTAGCGTCGATCCCCGTTCCACCGCACACGGAAGAGGCCGCCGCTCCCGAGGGAGGGCGGCCTCTTCCGTGTCCGGGCCGGAACGCTCTAGGCGCCCGCTCCCGCGCTGATGCGTCCACCGACGCCGCGGGCGTCGCGCTTGCCGGCGACGTCCTTGCGCAGCTCCTTGGGGAGCGAGAACATCAGGTCCTCCTCCGCCGTCTTGACCTCCTCGACATCGCCGTACCCGGCGGCGGCGAGGTCGTCGAGGACCTCCTGGACGAGCACCTCGGGCACCGAGGCGCCGCTGGTGACGCCGACGGTGCGGATGCCCTCGAGCCACTCCTGCTTGATCTCGCTCGCGTAGTCGACCCGGTAGGCGGCCTTCGCGCCGTACTCGAGGGCGACCTCGACGAGGCGCACGGAGTTGGAGGAGTTCGCGGAGCCGACGACGATGACCAGCTCGGCGCCCGCGGCGACCTTCTTGATCGCGACCTGGCGGTTCTGCGTGGCGTAGCAGATGTCGTCGCTCGGCGGGTCCTGCAGGTTGGGGAAGCGCTCGCGGAGACGGCGCACCGTCTCCATCGTCTCGTCGACCGAGAGCGTCGTCTGCGAGAGCCAGACGACCTTGTCCGGGTCCTTCACGACGATGTTCGGCACGTCGTCGGGGCTGCCGACGAGGGTGACGTGATCGGGAGCCTCGCCCGCGGTGCCCTCGACCTCTTCGTGGCCCTCGTGGCCGATGAGGAGGATCTCGAAGTCGTCGCGCGCGAAGCGGACGGCCTCGCGGTGCACCTTCGTCACCAGGGGGCAGGTCGCGTCGATCGCCTGGAGACCGCGATCGGCCGCGCCCTGGACGACGGCCGGTGAGACGCCGTGCGCGCTGAAGACGATGTGCGATCCCTCGGGCACCTCGTCGACCTCGTCGACGAAGATGGCGCCCTGGCTCTCGAGCGTGGAGACGACGTGCACGTTGTGCACGATCTGCTTGCGCACGTAGACCGGGGCACCGTAGTGCTCGATGGCCTTCTCGACGGCGACGACCGCGCGGTCGACTCCGGCGCAGTAGCCGCGGGGCGCGGCGAGGAGGACGCGCTTGCGGCCCTCGACGGGGACGTCGCGCAGACGCCCTGTGGCGCGGGGCATGCGCGGCATGGGCAGGCTGATCGGGACTTGGCTCACCCCCTGATTCTACGTGGTGCATCCTGTGCCCGGGCCGTCCCGGTGTCGGACCCGTCCCGTACCGTTGTCGTCGCGGGAGGGCACTCCCGCTCCCCCCGTCCCTCCGAGCAGAGGCAGCGATGACCGACGCCCCACCCACCGCCGACGCACCCTGGCCGGTCGGCCTGCTCGCCAGCAAGATCAAGGGCTGGATCGAGCGCCTCGGGACCGCGTGGGTCGAGGGCGAGATCACCCAGTGGGGCGCGTCCGGCGGCAACGTCTACGGGAAGCTGAAGGACCTGTACGGAGACGCGACGGTCGGCTTCACCGTCTGGTCGTCGGTGCGGAGCCGCCTCCCGGCCGACCTCAAGCAGGGCGATCGGGTCATCGCGCTGGTGAAGCCCAACTACTGGGTCAAGGGCGGCACGCTCTCGATGCAGGTCTTCGAGATGCGCCACGTCGGCCTGGGCGATCTGCTCGAGAAGCTCGAGCGGCTCCGCCGGCAGCTCGCGTCGGAGGGGCTGTTCGACGCCTCCCGCAAGAAGCCGCTGCCGTTCCTCCCGCACGGCGTGGGCCTCATCACCGGCAAGGACTCGGACGCCGAGAAGGACGTGCTGCGGAACGCGCAGCTGCGCTGGCCGGCCGTGCGCTTCCGGGTGGTCCACTCGGCCGTGCAGGGCGACCGGACGGTCCCGGAGGTGCTCTCGGCCCTGCGGACCCTCGAGGCCGACGACAGCATCGACGTGATCGTGATCGCCCGCGGAGGCGGCGACTTCCAGAACCTGCTCGGCTTCAGCGACGAGGCGCTCGTGCGCGCCGTCGCCGCCTGCTCCACTCCGGTCGTCAGCGCGATCGGCCACGAGGCCGACCGCCCGCTGCTCGACGACGTCGCCGACCTGCGCGCCTCCACTCCCACCGACGCCGCGAAGAGGGTCGTGCCCGACGTCTCCGACGAGCTGCTGCGCGTGCAGCAGGCCCGGCTGCGGATGACCGGCCGCGTGAGCGGGCTCGTCTCGCACGAGATCGACCGGCTCTCGCAGCTGCGCTCGCGGCCGGTGCTCGCCCAGCCGCACGTGCTGGTCGACCGGCACGCCGAGGAGCTGACCCGTTGGGTCGCGCGCGGCGCCGAGCTGGTGGACCGCCGCCTCGAGCGCGCGCACCTCGAGGTCGAGCGCCTGCACGGCCACCTGCGCGCCCTCTCCCCCCAGCACACCCTCGACCGCGGCTACGCGATCGTCCAGAACGCGGCCGGGCACGTCGTCCGGGCGCCCGGTGACGCGCCGGCCGGCGGCGCACTCGTCCTCACGCTCGCGGAGGGGGCCGTCGGCGCCCGCTCCGAGGGGCCCACCGGCGATCCCGCCGGCCGGTCCTGAGCCCGCCGCGCCACCCGTCCCCCCTCAGCCCCGATCGATAGGATCAGACCCATGCCCGACTCCCCCGACGCCCCGGCGACCGACTCCGACGTCTCGGGATTCTCCTACGAGCAGGCGCGCGACGAGCTCGTCCGCGTCGTCTCCGAGCTCGAGCAGGGCAGCTCCACCCTCGAGCGCTCGCTCGCCCTGTGGGAGCGCGGCGAGGCCCTCGCCGCCCGCTGCGAGGAGTGGCTGATCGGAGCACGCGCCCGGCTGGACGCGGCCCGCTCCGGAGGGGCGGCCGCCGGATGAGCCGCGCGAAGCCCGCGCGGGTCGTCGCCGAGCTCGGGCGCCCGGAGACGGCCGCCGAGACGGCCGCACGCAAGGCCGAGAACTCCCGGCTCTACCGTCAGCGCAAGACGGTCAACAACCTCGTCTTCTCGCTGCTCGCGACCGTCGGTGCCGTGGCGCTCATCGTCCTGCTCGTCCCCCGCGGCGACACCGTGGAGCTCTCCTCGGTCGACGTCCCCCGCGTCGCCGCACAGGTCCAGCTGGGCGAGGAGCAGACGCTCGCCGTGCCCTCCCTGCCCGAGGGCTGGAAGGCCAACGCGGCCGAGCTCCGCCGCGAGAACGGCACCGACTACTGGTACGTCGGCCTGATCACCCCGAAGGCGGGCTACATCGGCCTGAGCCAGGGGCTCGACGCGGACGCGGCCTGGGTCGCGACGCAGCTCGACCGCCGGGCGGCGACCGGCGTCGAGACGATCGACGGCCGCGACTGGACCGTCTACGACCACCGCGACTCCGGCGACGACACCGGCAACACGCCCTACGCACTCGAGACGACGGAGGGCTCCAGCACCTACCTCGTCTACGGCACGGCCCCGACGGACGAGATCCGCCTGGTCGTCGACGCCATCACCCCGCAGATCGGCCAGGAGGAGTCCCGATGAGCCTCGGAACCAGCAGCACCGTCCCCCGCGAGTCCCGCCCGCCGGCGTGGGTCTGGAAGGAGATGCTCCGCGGCAACCAGCGCTTCGTCGCCGGCGAGCCCCGCCACCCCCGCCAGGACGTCGAGCGCCGCGCCGAGCTCGCCGCCGCGCAGGCCCCGCTCGCCGCGCTCTTCGGCTGCAGCGACTCCCGCCTCGCGGCCGAGATCATCTTCGACCTGGGGCTCGGCGACCTCTTCGTCGTCCGCAACGCCGGCCAGGTGATCGCCGACTCCATCATCGGCTCGCTGGAGTACGGCGTCGCCGTCCTCGGCGTGAAGGTGCTGCTCGTGCTCGGCCACGACGAGTGCGGAGCGGTCCGGGCGGCGATCCAGTCGCAGGCGCCCGGCGCCGAGCGGCTCCCCCCGCACATCGAGCACCTGATCGAGCCGATCATCCCCGCGGTGCGCCGCCTCGTGGGCGCCCAGCCGGACGGCCGCGTGCTCGTCGACCCGTCGGCGACCGACGCGCTGGCCGTCGGCCGCGAGCACCTGCGCGACACGGTCGCCGAGCTGCTCCAGCGCTCCCCGCTGATCGCCGACGCTGTCGCGACCGGGCGGCTCGCCCTCGTGGGCGCCAACTACCGGCTCTCGGACGGCACCGTGATGTCCGATGTCGTGCTCGGCATCGATCCGCCCGAGCTCAGCCCCTACGTCTCCGAGCTGGAGCGCGACTCCGGCTCGGCCTCCTCCGCCGCCGCTCCGAGCGCGGTGGGATCGGATCCCGCGTGAGCGGCTCCGGACAGCACAGCACCAACCGATCAGACAAGGACGAACACAGCGTGGTGGATCACTCCCCGACCGACGACTCCGGCGACTTCCGCATCGAGCACGACACGATGGGCGAGGTGCGGGTCCCCCGCGACGCCCTCTACGCCGCGCAGACCCAGCGGGCGGTCGAGAACTTCCCGATCTCCGGTGCGGGCCTCGAGCCGGCCCAGATCGCGGCCCTCGCCCGCATCAAGAAGGCGGCAGCGCTGGCCAACGCCGAGCTGGGCGTGCTCGACGCCGACATCGCCACGGCGATCGCCGACGCGGCCGACCTCGTCGTCGGGGGCGGCTACGACGCGCACTTCCCGATCGACGTGTACCAGACCGGCTCGGGCACGTCCTCGAACATGAACATGAACGAGGTGCTGGGCTCGCTGGCGACCACGGCCCTCGGCCGCACCGTGCACCCGAACGACCACGTCAACGCCTCGCAGTCCTCCAACGACGTGTTCCCCACCTCGGTCCACGTCGCCGTCACCGGCGCGCTCATCGAGTCGCTGATCCCCTCGCTCGAGCAGCTCGCCGAGTCGCTCGAGGTCAAGGCGGAGCAGTGGGCCGAGGTCGTCAAGGCCGGCCGCACCCACCTGATGGACGCCACCCCCGTCACGCTCGGCCAGGAGTTCGGCGGCTACGCCGCGCAGATCCGCCTCGGCATCGAGCGCGTGCAGTCGGCGCTCCCCCGCGTCGCCGAGGTCCCGCTCGGCGGCACCGCGGTCGGCACCGGGATCAACACCCCCGCCGGCTTCCCGCAGAAGGTCATCGCGCGCCTCGCGGAGGAGACGGGCCTTCCCGTCACCGAGGCCCGCAACCACTTCGAGGCCCAGGGCGCGCGGGACTCGCTGGTCGAGGCCTCCGGAGCGCTGCGCGTGCTCGCGGTGAGCCTGACCAAGATCAACAACGACCTCCGCTGGATGGGCTCCGGCCCCAACACCGGCCTCGGAGAGCTGCGGATCCCCGACCTCCAGCCCGGATCCTCGATCATGCCCGGCAAGGTGAACCCGGTGATCCCGGAGGCCGTCCTCATGGTCTGCGCGCGCGTGATCGGCAACGACGCCACCATCGCCTGGGCAGGCGCCTCGGGTGCCTTCGAGCTCAACGTCGCGATCCCCGTCATGGGGACGGCGCTGCTGGAGTCGATCCGCCTGCTCGCGAACTCCGCCGTGCTGCTCGCCGACAAGACCGTCGACGGCCTCGAGGCCGACGTCGAGCACGCCCGCGCCCTCGCCGAGTCCTCCCCCTCGATCGTCACCCCGCTCAACAAGGTGATCGGCTACGAGGCCGCCGCCAAGGTCGCGAAGAACTCGGTCGCCAAGGGGATCACCGTCCGCGAGTCGGTCGTGGACCTCGGCTTCGTCGAGCGCGGCGAGGTGACGGAGGAGCAGCTCGACAGCGCCCTCGACGTCATGTCGATGACCCACCCCGGCTGAGCCCGGCCCTCCGACGGCCCGTCCCTGCGCTCGGCGCGGAGGCGGGCCGTCAGAGCACCAGCCAGAACCCCGTGAGCAGGAACGGTCCGAACGCGACCCGTCCGCGGACGCGCAGCACGAGCACCCACAGCCCTGCCACCGCGAAGCCGACAGCGGGCGCGGCGACGACCTGCTCGGGTCCGAGAGCCGCGAGCGGCGGTGCGAGGGCCGCCTGGAGCTTCACGTCGCCGAGGCCCAGCCCGCCCGCCGCATGCAGCACGCCCAGGCACAGCACCGTCGCGAGGACGGCGAGAAGCGTCCCCGCCGTGGGCGCGAGGACGGCTCCGACCACCAGCAGCGGGAGCGTGACCGCGTTCGGGAGCCGGTGCCCGCGCACATCCGCCAGCACCAGCGGCACGCTCGCGAGCGCCACCGGGACGAGGCCGGGCGCCCGACCGAGGTGCGGGGCCCCGATCAGGAGGAGCGCCAGGGCGCCCAGGAGCAGGGCGGCCCGGTCGAGCAGAGATCCGCGGAGCATCCGCCGAGACTAGGGGGCGACGCCCTCGGGGCGTCGGAGTTCTCCACAGGGCGGCCCGGCGGCGTGCTCGGGCGGCGGCGGGTCCCATCCCGGCCTCAGTCGTGCGGCGGCAGCGGTCCCAGCAGGAGCGACGCCCAGGCGCCGTGCGCCGACGCGTCGTCGGAGGGGTGGAACTGCCCGGCGAGCACGTCGCGGTAGAGGCGACCGAGCTCCGACCGGCGCTGGTACGCCGAGCCGCCCGCGATCCGGACGGCGCTCTCGACCACGCGGAGCGCTCCCTCCGTGGTGCGGATCTTCACCCCGACCAGCGAGGGGAACCAGCGCGCGCCGCGGTCGACGAGCGCGTCCACGTCGGCCGCCGCCGTGCGCAGGGGCGCCTCGAGCCCGTCGAGCAGCATCCCGGTCTCAGCCACCCGGTGCCGCACCTCGGGGTCCTCCGCCAGTGGCCGCCCTCCCGCCCGGAGGGAGGTCCGTCGGCGGACGGAGGCGACGGCGAGCTCGAGCGCGCGCTGCGCGACACCGAGGTAGACCGAGGAGATCAGCACCTCGAAGGCCGCGAAGACGGCGAAGACGAAGGGGTCGGCGGTCGGTCCGACGGGCAGCGAGCGGATCATCCGCTCGGCCGGGACGACGACGCCGTCGAGCACCGTCGTGCGGCTCTGGGTCGCCCGCATGCCGAGCGTGTCCCAGTCGTCGCGGACCTCGAGCCCGGCGACCGGCGAGTCCGGGCGCTCACGGTGCACGAAGCCGTGCACGAGCCGCGGCTCCGACCCGCTGTCGTCGCGACCGAACACGCCGAGCCGCGTCCAAGCGGGCGCGAGGGAGGTGAAGACCTTCGTGCCGGTGAAGCGGTAGCCGCCGTCCCCGAGCGGCTCCGCCCGCGTCAGCGAATCCGAGAGCACCAGGTCGTTGCCCGCCTCGCTGTTGCCGAAGGCGAAGACGTGACCCGTCGCGGCGTCGACGAGAACCGAGCGGAGGGAGTCGTCGCCCCGCTCGAGCAGGATTCGCGCGATCCCGGTCCAGACCAGGTGCATGTTGACGGCGAGCGCGGTCGCGGGCGCGGCGGTCGCGAGGAGCGTCTGCTCGGCGGCCGCCTGCTCCAGGCCGAGGCCGGCACCGCCGAGCTCCTCGGGGACGAGCAGCGCCAGGTACCCGATCGAGCGCAGCTCCTCCAGGTCGTCCGCGCAGAACGCGTTGCGCTCGTCGTAGTCGGCCGCGCGGGTGCGGAAGCGCTCGAGGAGCGCGTCGTCGAGGATGCTCACCCGTCCACGCTACGCCCCGGTGCCCTGCAGGGACGCGCCCGGCCCGGGGATCCTCGGATCCCACGGACCGGACGCACAGCGAGCCCGTCAGGCGAGCTCGTTCGATTCCAGCATCTCGGTGACCAGAGCGGCGATCGCCGAGCGCTCGGAGCGGGTCAGCGTGACGTGCGCGAACAGCGGGTGGCCCTTCAGCGTCTCGATCACGGAGGCGACCCCGTCGTGCCGGCCGACCCGGAGGTTGTCGCGCTGCGCCACGTCGTGGGTCAGCACCACCCGGGAGTTCTGCCCGACCCGCGAGAGCACCGTGAGCAGGACGTTCCGCTCCAGCGACTGCGCCTCGTCGACGATCACGAACGCGTCGTGCAGCGAGCGCCCGCGGATGTGCGTGAGCGGCAGCACCTCGAGCATCCCGCGCTCGATCACCTCGTCGAGCACGTTCTGCGACACCAGCGCCCCGAGCGTGTCGAAGACCGCCTGCGCCCAGGGGTTCATCTTCTCGGCCGCGTCGCCGGGCAGGAAGCCGAGGTCCTGGCCGCCCACCGCGTAGAGCGGCCGGAAGACCATGATCTTCTTGTGCTGGCGCTTCTCCAGCACCGCCTCCAGGCCCGCGCAGAGCGCCAGCGCCGACTTGCCGGTGCCGGCCCGGCCGCCGAGCGAGACGATGCCGACCTCCGGGTCGAGCAGCAGGTCGATCGCGAGCCGCTGCTCCGCCGACCGCCCGTGCAGGCCGAACACGTCCTTGTCGCCGCGGACCAGCGTGATCTGCCGCTTGCCGGTGACCCTCGCGAGAGCGGAGCCGCGGTCGGAGTGGACGACGAGCCCGGTGTTGACCGGGATGTCGGCCACGACGTCCGTGAAGAGCCGCTCGCGGTCGTAGAGCTCGCTCATCGCGTCGCCGCCGAGCGTCACGTCGTCCATGCCGGTCCAACCGGACTCGGGGGCCTGCTCGGCCAGGTACTCCTCCGCGGCGAGGCCGATGGAGGCGGCCTTCACGCGCATCGGCATGTCCTTGGACACGACGGTGACCACGGCGCCCTCGCTCTGCAGGTTGAGCGCGACGGCGAGGATCCTCGCGTCGTTATCGCCCATCTGGAGCCCGCTCGGCAGCACCGACATGTTCGAGTGGTTGAGCTCTACGCGGAGCGTGCCGCCGCGGCCGACGGCGATGGGGAAGTCGAGGCGCTCGTGCTGCACGCGCAGCTCGTCGAGGCGGCGCAGGGCCTGCCGGGCGAAGTAGCCGATCTCGGGATCGTTGCGCTTGCCCTCGAGCTCGCTGATGACGACGATCGGCAGCACGACGGCGTGCTCCGCGAACCGGAACATCGAGGACGGATCCGACAGCAGCACCGAGGTGTCCAGGACGTAGGTGCGGAGGAGCTGATCGGCCGGATCCGAGGAGCCGTGCTGGACACGGCGGTGGACGCCGCCCTGCGTCCCGGTCTGCGGATCCATGCCCTGGGGAACTGTCACGACGACTCTCCACACTCCGGGGGCCGGAGCCCCCGGCTCATGTCCTCGAGCCGGTCTCATCGGTGCGTGTCGTGCACCGCGCAGTGTCCCTTCGGCGTCTGCGCGATGTCGAGCCGTACTTCTGTGGCCGTCTCGACCAGGCGCTGTACCTGATGACTCGAACCTAACCCGGCGAATGACATCCGTGTGCTTCTCACCGCTACGAATGTGTAACCAGTGTGTGAACGCGCGGAATCCGGCCTAGTAGTCGATGCTCGTGGCCGACGAGATCAGGGCGGCGCGGAGCAGCGCGAGGGTCGCGTCGGTGGTGCCGGCGTGCGCGCTGAAGCGGACGGTGCTCGGACGCACGCGCGCGGTGACGCCGTGCGCGGCGAGGGAGGCTGCCAGCGGGGCCAGCTCCTCCGGCTCCGGCTCGACGACCACGATGCCGGCGCGCTCGTGCTCGCCGCGGGAGCCCACGACCGCCAGTCCGAACTCGTCCGCGAGGTCGACGATCGCGCTGACCCGCTCCGCCACGAGCGCGGCGATCGTCGACTGCCCGACCGCGGCGACCTCCTCCAGCGCCGACGCGAGCCGGGCCTGGGCGATCGGGTCCGGGTTGCTGATGCTGAAGGCGCGGGCGTCGCCGCGCGGCGGAGCCACCTCGTCCCACGGCTCCGCCTGCTCCGATCCCGTCCAGCCGGAGAGCACCGGGGTCAGCCGCGACAGCGCCCGCTCGCTGAGCGCGAGGAAGCCCGTCCCCCAGCCGGCGCGGAGCCACTTCTGGCCGCCGGTGACGACCACGTCCGCCAGCTCGTAGGGCGCGTCGACGATGCCGAAGCCCTGGATCGCGTCGAGGACGAGCATCCGGTCGCCGATCACGTCGCGGATCGCCGCGACGTCCGCGAGGTAGCCGGTGCGGGAGTCGACCAGGCTCACCGCGACGGTCGTCACGTCGTCCGTGAGCTGCTCGCGGACCGCCTCCGGCGTCACCCGTCCCTGCTCGGTCCGCAGCCAGCGGGGCTCCACCGAGCCGAGAGCCTGCGCCGAGCGCACCGCCGCGAACGGCAGGCTCGGGAACTCCGCGGCCGACAGCAGCACCGCGCCCGAGGCGCCGAACAGCGCGTGCAGGAGGCCGGTCGAGGTGTTGGGCTGGAAGACGACGCTGTCGGCGGGGACGCGCACGAGCGCCGCCGCCGCCTCCCGGACGCGCTCGTCCTGCCGGAACAGCTCGTCGAGTGTGCCGCTGCGCGCGCGCACCAGCAGCTCGACGGCCGCCTCCTGCTCGGCGGCGACGGTCGCCGAGAGCGGGCCCACCCGGCCGAAGTCGAGGTACCCGGTCTCCTCGCCGAAGCCGGCGAGGTAGTCCTCGGTCGTGGTGGAGGTGGCCTCGTTCGAGCTCATGCCGGCCCTTCCGGTCGGTGGTGCGGCAGGAGCCGCGAGGTCAGCTGCCGAAGCGGCGGTGCCGTCCGGCGTAGTCGCGGAGCGCGCGGAGGAAGTCGACCTCGCGGATGTCGGGGCCGAGCGCCTCCATGAAGTAGAACTCGCTGTGCGCGCTCTGCCAGAGCATGAAGTCGGAGAGGCGCTGCTCCCCCGAGGTGCGGATGACCAGATCGGGGTCGGGCTGCCCGCTGGTGTACAGGTGCTCGCCGATGAGCTCCGGGGTCAGCAGGCCCGCGACGTCCTCGATGGAGGAGCCGCGCTTGCCGTGCTCCTCCAGGATGCTCCGCACGGCCTGGGCGATCTCGTGCCGCCCGCCGTAGCCGACCGCGAGGTTGACGTGCAGGCCCGTGTGGAAGGCGGTGCGCGCCTCCGCCGTGTCGAGCGCGGCCACGAGCGAGGGCGGGAGGCCCTCGTCGGAGCCGACGTGCTGCACCCGCCAGTCGGGCTGCTGGGAGACCTCCTCGGCGAGGTCGGCGATGATCGCGATCAGCTCGGTCAGCTCGCTGCTGTCGCGGCCGACGAGGTTGTCCTGCGAGAGCAGGTAGAGGGTGACGTGGCGCACGCCGAGCTCGTCGCACCACTGCAGGAACTCGTGCACCTTGGCGGCGCCGGCCCGGTGGCCGTGCGCGGCGGTCTCGAGGGCCCGCTGCCGCGCCCAGCGCCGGTTGCCGTCGATGATCATCGCGACGTGGTTCGGCAGGGAGTCGGGGGGAAGGCTCGAGCGGAGGCGCTTCTTGTAGACGCCGTAGAGGAGGTCCCTTCCCACAGGCAGTCTCGGCTTCGGCACAGTGACACGGTAGTCGACCCGGGGCGCTCCTCGAAGCCCGGCGGCGCTCGGCGTCGGCCCGGGACGGCGTCGTAGTCTGTCCGGCATGAGCCAGCGGCCGACGCCTCCCCCGTCCGATCCCCGCGCCCGCACCGACCGCGGCGGAGACGCCGTCGGAGCGGACGGCCCGGACCTGCCCGCCCTCCCCCTCGTCGAGGACGCGATCGAGCACGACTCCTCGGCGGAGGCCCGGCCCACCTGGCGCGGCTGGATCCACGCCGGCCTCTTCCCGCTCGCGATCGTCGCCGGAGTGGTGCTGATCGTGGTCGCGGAGGGGACCGCGGCGAAGTGGGCGGCCGCGGTGTTCGCGACCACGTCGCTCCTGCTCTTCGGGAACTCCGCTCTGTACCACCGCTTCGACTGGAAGCCGCGGACGAAGATGATCCTCAAGCGGATCGACCACGCCAACATCTTCCTGCTGATCGCCGGCACCTACACGCCGCTGGCCGTGCTCGCCCTGCCGCCCGCGCAGGGCACGCTCCTGCTGGTCCTGGTCTGGGCGGGGGCGCTGCTCGGGATCGGCTTCCGCGTCTTCTGGATCGGGGCGCCGCGCTGGCTCTACGTGCCGCTCTACCTGCTGCTGGGCTGGGCGGCCGTGATGTACCTCGGTCCGCTCTTCGAGGCCAGCGCGACGATGATGGTGCTCGTCCTCGCCGGCGGGCTCTGCTACTCCGTCGGAGCCGTGATCTACGGGATCAAGAAGCCCAACCCGGTCCCGGGCGTCTTCGGCTTCCACGAGATCTTCCACGCGCTCACGGCCGTGGCGTTCCTCTGCCACTGGACGGCAGCGCTGATCGTCTCGCTCCACCCCGCCTACAACGCCTAGCAGGGCCCGGGCCCACCGGTGCAGCCCGGGCTCAGCCCTCGTTGCGCTCCGCCTCCTCGGCGTCGAGCCGCTCCTTCACCTGGGCGGTGTAGGTGGTGCGCCGCACGCGCCGGACCATGTCGAGCGCGAGGAGGACGGCGGCCAGAGCGATCACGAGCATCGTGATGAAGCCGAAGAGGCCCGGCGTGACCGTGTCCTCGTTGAACTCGGGACCCGGGGTCGGCACCGTCGTGGAGGCGAGGACGACGGCGCGCTGGGCGCCCTCGAGCAGCCCGGCGATCACGCGCGCACCTCGTCGGCGACGACGACGCCGGAGCCGTCGGGCTCCGGGGACACCGGGGCGTCCCCCGAGGGCTCGGGGTCGGGAGCGATCGGCGGGACGACCGCGGTCGGGCCCGGGGCGAGCTCGGCCAGGTCGAGACCGGCGAAGAGATCCGTCTCGGGCGTCGGCGCGTCGACCCGGCTCTCGACGAGCTGGAAGTCGTCGGTCGGCCAGGCGGCGTCGATCGCCTCGTGCGGGAGGAAGAAGAAGGCGTTGTCCGGAGCGACCTGGCTGGCGTGGGCCAGCAGGGCCGCATCGCGCCGATCGTGGAAGCCGGAGATCACGACCCGCGTGGTCGCGAGGTACGGGGTGTCCTCGTTCCAGCGCTTCATCTCCTCGAAGACCGACAGGCGCGGGTCCTCCGGGTCGATCGAGCGCAGGTGCTCGGCGATCGCCCGCAGCTTCTGGCCGCTGAAGACGCGGTCGTAGTACAGCTTCGAGATCGACCACGGAGCGCCCGTGCCCCGGTACTCCTCGGCGAGGCCCGCCGCGCGGTACGCCTCGACGGCGACCTGGTGGGCGCGGATGTGGTCGGGGTGCGGGTAGCCGCCGTTCTCGTCGTAGCTGATGATCACGTGCGGCCGGAACCGGCGGACCAGGCGCACGAGCGGAGCGGCGGCCGTGGCGAGCGGCAGGCCCGCGAACGAGGCGGCGTCGACCTTCCCGTCCTCGGGCATGCCGGAGTCGACGAAGCCGAGCCAGGCGTGCTCGACGCCGAGCGCCTCGCGAGCGGCCGCCATCTCGTACCGGCGGAGGCCGCCGATGTCGCGCTCGGCGTGCGCGCGGGCCTCGAGGCCCTCGTTCAGCACGGAGCCGGCCTCGCCTCCGGTGCAGGAGACCACCATGACCTCGGCGCCCCGCGAGGCGTAGGCGGCCAGCGTCGCCGCGCCCTTGCTCGACTCGTCGTCAGGATGGGCGTGCACGGCGAGGAGGCGCGGAGTGTCCCGCACCTCCGAATCGACGGAGACCTCGACGGCCTGGGACACGATCGCTCGATTCCTCGGGGTTTAATGGGATCGGCGCTCCTGTCCGCGAAGGACGCGCGCCACCCGTCCAGAGTAGACGCATCACCCAGGGAGTTCCGTGGCCGCCCGCACGTCCGAGAGCGTCGAGGGAGCCGCCACGCCCGCGCACGATCCGGACGCGGTCCGCGCCGCCGGACCCCTCGCCACCCGCTACGGCCGCACGACGCGCACCCGCCGCGGCAACCGCTGGCTCTTCGGCGGCGTCGCGCTCGCCTTCGTCGCCGTCTTCGCCGCCTGGGTCGTCTGGGCCGGACTCGACGGAGCACGCGGAGGAGTGGACGTCCAGGACACCGCGCACCAGGTCGTCGACGACCGCACCGTCACCGTCTCCTTCGATCTCACCGCGCCCGTCGGCCGCGAGGTCGCCTGCGCGGTCCAGGCCCTCAACGAGCAGTCCGCCGTGGTCGGCTGGCTGGTCGTGGAGTACCCCGCCTCGACGGAGCGCTTCCGCTCCTACACGGAGACCGTCCGCACCACCGAGCTCGCGAACACAGGTTTGATCTCCTCCTGCTGGCTCCCGTAGGCTTGCCCGAAGCCCTGACGGACTCGTCGGGGCCTCGCCATTCCCACCGCCGCCTGACGCCGGCCGTCCCCACCGCCGGACGCGGACACCTCCGCACGGTGCTGCCGGGCGCCGCGAGCGCGGCCCGCAGAGCAGGAGCCCACCATGGCCGACCAGTCACAGGTGACCTGGATGACCCAGGAGTCGTACGACCGCCTCGAGGCGGAGCTCACCGAGCTGTCCACCAACGGACGCGAGGAGATCGCCAAGCGCATCGAGGTCGCCCGCGAGGAGGGCGACCTGAAGGAGAACGGCGGCTACCACGCCGCGAAGGACGAGCAGGGCAAGATCGAGGCCCGCATCCGCCAGCTGACCTCGCTCCTCCGCGAAGCCGAGATCGGCACGCCCCCCGAGAGCCACGGAGTCGTCGAGGCCGGCACCATCATCACCGCCGAGATCGCCGGCGACGAGTCCCGCTTCCTCCTCGGCAACCGCGAGATGGCGGGCGAGAGCGACCTCGACGTCTACAGCCCCCAGAGCCCCCTCGGATCGGCGATCATGGGCCTGAACGTCGGCGACACCGCCCGCTTCACGGCACCCAACGGGCGGGAGATCGAGGTCCGCGTCGCCAACGTCGAGACCTGGTCCGGCCACTGATCGCACGTCGCGGCGCTCTCCGCGGCGTTGTCGTCGGGCGCGATACCGCCGGTATCGCTTCCTCCTCCGCCTTGCGGAGAACGCCGCGACGCACGATCAGCCCTCTCTGAACGGGAGCGGGGCGCCGGCTTCGCGGCGACAGCGTCGGGCGCGATACCGCCGGTACCGCTTCCTCCTCCGCCTTGCGGAGAACGCCGCGACGCACGATCAGCCCTCTCTGAACGGGAACGGGGCGCCGGCTTCGCGGCGACAGCGTAGGGCGCGATAACGCCGGTACCGGCTTCCTCCTCCGCCTTGCGGAGAACGCCGCGACGCACGATCAGCCCTCTCCAGACGGGGGGGCGCCGGCTTCGCGGCGACAGCGTCGGGCGCGACACCGCCGGTACCGCTTCGTCCTCCGCCTTGCGGAGAGCGCTGTGACGCAGGATCAGCCCTCTCCGAACGGGAGCGCCGCGCAGGCTTCGCGGCGACGGCGAGGGCGCGAGATCGCCGGTACCGGCTTTGTCCTCCGCTCTGCGGAGAACACCGCGGCGCCCACAGGCGGTCAGTTGCGGGAGATGCGGGGGGCGTAGCCGGCGTCGGTGAGGACCTGGATGACGCGGTCGGCGTGCTCGGGGCCGCGGGTCTCGACGCTGATCTCGATCTCGACCTCGCTGATCTGCAGGCCCCGGCCGTGCCGGGTGTGCAGCACCTCGACCACGTTCGCGTTCGCCTCCGAGATGAGCTCCGCGATGCGCGACAGCTGCCCCGGACGATCCGGCAGCCCGATGCTCATCTTGAGGTAGCGCTCCGACGCGGCCAGGCCCCGGCTGATCACCCGCTCCATCATCAGCGGATCGATGTTGCCGCCCGACAGGATGACCGCGGTCGCTCCGGCGTCGCGGATCTTCCCCGTCAGGATCGCCGCGATGCCCACCGCGCCCGCTGGCTCCACCACGAGCTTCGCCCGCTCCAGCAGCACCAGCAGAGCCCGGGCGATGTCGTCGTCCTCGACGGTGACGACCTCGTCCACCATCTCGCGGACGATCGCGAAGTTCAGCTGCCCCGGCTTCGCCACGGCGATGCCGTCGGCGATCGTCGGAGAGATCGTGATCGCGGTCGGCTCGCCGCTCGCGAGCGAGAGGGGGTACGGCGCCGCGTTGGCCGCCTGCACGCCGATGACGCGGAGCGTGCGCCCCTCCTCGGCCGCCTTCTGCTTGGCCGCCGATGCGACCCCGGCGATGAGGCCGCCGCCGCCGATGGGCACCACGATGGTCTCGACGGCGGGGGCCTGCTCGAGGATCTCGAGGCCGACCGTGCCCTGGCCGGTGATCACGTCGGGGTGGTCGTAGGGAGGAACGAAGACCGCGCCCGTGCGCTCGGCGAACTCCGCCGCCGCCGCGAGCGCCTCGTTGAAGATGTGGCCGCTCAGCACCACGTCCGCGCCGTAGTCGCGGGTGGCTGCGAGCTTGGGCAGCGCGACGCCGATCGGCATGAAGATCGTGGCCTTGATCCCCAGCTCCCGCGCCGCGTAGGCGACGCCCTGCGCGTGGTTGCCGGCCGAGGCCGCCACGACTCCGCGGGCCCGCTCCTCCGGAGTGAGCCGCGACATCCGGAACACCGCTCCGCGGATCTTGTAGGAGCCGGTGCGCTGGAGGTTCTCGCACTTGAGGAACACGGGCGAGCCGAGGACCTGCGCGAGGAAGGTGCTGGTCTCCATGGGGGTGGCGGCGATGACGGGGGCGAGGACGGCGCGGGCCGCCTCGAACTCGTGGAGGGCGGGTCCGACGACGCGGCTAGTCTGCATGCTCTGCGGCAACTCTCTCGGGGGTTCGGGTCGGCGAGCGCCAGGCTCCGCTCGCGACGTACTTGACCATGACGTTGAGCGTGGCCACGACGGGCACCGCGAAGAAGGCGCCGGCGATGCCGCCGATGATCGAGCCTCCGGCCACAGCGAGCACGACGGCCAACGGGTGGACCTTGACCGCCGACCCCATGATCAGCGGCTGGAGGATGTGGCCCTCGAGCTGCTGCACCGCGAGGACGACGATCAGCAGGAAGAGCGCGATCAGCGGTCCGTTGTAGACCAGCGCGATGAAGACGGCCAGCGCCCCCGTCACCACGGCGCCGATGACCGGCACGAAGGAGCCGAGGAAGACGAGCACGCCGATCGGGATGGCCAGCGGGACGCCGAGGAGGAAGGAGCCGAGGCCGATGCCGACCGCGTCGACGAAGGCGACCAGGATCTGCACCTTCACGAAGTTGGTCAGCGTCACCCACCCTGCGCGGCCGGCGCCGTCGACGGCTCCGCGGGCGCGGCGCGGGAAGAGGCGGACGACCCAGCTCCAGATGTTCGGCCCGTCGATGAGGATGAACAGCGTCGAGAAGAGGGTGAGCAGCACGCCCGTCAGCAGGTGGCCGACGGTCGAGCCTACGCTGAGCGCGCCGCTGACCAGCATCCCCGAGTCCTGCTGCAGGGCCGTGAGCGCCTGCTGCGCGTACTGGTTGATGTCGGTCTCGGTGAGGTGGAGCGGCGACTCGAGGAGGAAGGCCTTGAAGTCGTCGTAGGACTGCACCGTCTGCCGGCTGAGGTCGTCGAAGCCGGAGTAGACCTGGGTGACGACGAGGAAGAGGAGCCCGCCGATCACCACGACGATCCCCAGCTCCGCCAGGACGACGGCGGCCCACTTGGGCCAGCGGTGGCGCTGGAGGAAGCTCGAGAACGGCACCAGGAGGGCGGCGATCACGATCGCGAGCAGGAGCGGGATGACGATCAGCCGCAGCTCGATGACGAGCAGCACCAGCACCGCGAGCGCCGCGACCACGACGAGGACACGCCAGGCCCAGGCGCCGGCGATGCGCATCCCGTCGCTCACGAAGGCCGAATCGGCGACGGGATCGGTCCTCGCGCTCGGCGTGCGCCTGCCGCTCGTCGACGGGGCGGCGGCGGACGGGCCCGCGTCGGTGTTCCTCCGCCC